>JAPORV010000115.1 GCA_026710055.1 Aestuariivita sp. | reverse complement strand
ATGTGAGCTGATTTTGTTGAGAAATCGGCTTCAGGGGACTTGTATTCATCGAGCGATTGCTTAGATTTTACACAATCTCTCTTCCGCCGTCACATCCAAAATTTCTGCCGACTTTTGCAAGTGGATCGATCGTTTATTGATTTAATGTCCGACTCCGTTCTAAAATCCAATAGCTGTGTTCTGACTGCAACCAGAGTAAGGATAGTAACATTCCTTTGTGACTATTGACAACAGAAGCACGCTTGACAAGGTTTCCGCAATAAGTTTTTATGCAAGTTGAACACTGATAATCCTAATTATGAATTGCAAATTGCAGGAGCACATAGAAACAAAGCAAGCCGAATACCGTATCAATAACATCGCCCGTCTAGCGCAAAACATAGCGAAACATGACACTGAGGGTGTTGAACACGAGACACGTCTCATTTTACTATGATCGCTATTGTTGCTATTGGCCTCACAATTTTTGGTTTTGTGACTACTTGAATTGGTCACGAATTTCGCATACCATCTGATTTCTCTATCTACACTAAGGGTTTCGTTGAGAATTGTGTAAAAAAGGAGTCATTTATGCCTGTGAAAATTGAGGAACATATTCTCATCGGCGGTGAATTCGCGACTGCCGATCTTGACTATGGATACCTATCCGGCTTCAACAATACACATTCGACACAAGCAGTTGAGGGGGCGTTACCGATCGGGCGCAACTCTCCGCAAAAACCGCCCTTAGGGTTGTACGCAGAGCAGCTCAGCGGTACTGCCTTTACTGCGCCACGTGCCGAGAACAAACGCTCTTGGCTCTATCGTATTTTGCCATCGGTGAAACATGGCACGGGTTTTGAAGAGGTAGACATAGGGCTGATCCGCACTGCGCCTTGCCGCGAAAGCAATCTGCCCTCCATGCAACTGCGCTGGCAACCCTTGCCGATCCCTACCGAAGGTGACGTAGATTTTCTGGCTGGTCTGCGCACAATAGCTACGTGCGGAGATGCTGCCATGCAGTCAGGCATGGCAAGCCATGTTTATATCGCTAACACCTCTATGAAGAACCGCTATCTCCATAATGCGGATGGTGAATTTTTGATCGTGCCGCAGGAAAACAGCATCAAGCTGCTCACTGAGTTTGGTATCATTATTACCGAACCTGGTGAAATCGTGGTTGTGCCGCGAGGGGTGAAGTTCCAGGTGCATCTGGTTGAGGGCTCAATCCGCGGCTACATCTGCGAGAACTATGGTACCGCGATGACCCTGCCAGAACGCGGCCCAATCGGGGCTAATTGCCTCGCCAATAGCCGCGACTTTCTGTATCCAGTTGCCGCCTATGAAGACAGGCAGGAGCCTTGTGAGTTGTACTTGAAGGTTCAAGGCCGGATGTTCCGTACTCAACTGGCGCAATCACCTTTGGATGTGGTTGCGTGGCATGGCAACTACGCGCCTTATAAGTATAATCTCCGCCGATTTGCACCCGTGGGCGCGACGCTTTTCGATCACCCTGACCCGTCTATTTTCACAGTTTTGACGGCTCTTTCAGACACACCAGGCACAGCAAATGTGGACTTTGTTATTTTCCCTGAGCGATGGCTTGTGATGGAAGACAGTTTCCGCCCGCCTTGGTACCATATGAATGTTATGAGTGAATTCATGGGCCTTATTTACGGAGTTTATGACGCCAAACCAGGGGGCTTTGTTCCAGGGGGCATGTCATTGCACAATCCGTTGATCGCCCATGGACCAGATACTGAGGCTTTCAACAAAGCATCTGAAAAAGATCTGGCTCCAGAGAAACTGGCAGGAACAATGGCTTTTATGTTTGAGACCCGTTATATGCTTAACCCGACAAAATATGCGGCCGATCTGGATCTGATTGATACATCCTACCCCAATTGCTGGGATGGACTGACGCGCAATTTCAAACCTTAGACGGAATAATAACGAAGCCGACGATTTTCTCTAACACATCAATAAGGGAAACCATGAAACTAGCATCTATAAAGGGCGATCGAGACGGCCAGCTTATTGTGGTGTCACGTGATCTTAGCACCGCCGCACGGGTCACGGACATTGCACCCACATTGCAGGCCGCACTGGACAATTGGTCCGAAACAGAGCCGAAGCTGTGTGCTGTTTTTAATGACTTAGTTGCAGGCACACACGCTGATGCGTTTAAGCTGTCGATGGAGGAGCTGACTGCTCCCTTGCCTCGAGCATACCAATACCTTGATGGAGCCTGCTATGTCTGCCACATCCGCCGCAACCGCGAGGCACGAGGTGACTCACTGCCGGACGACATTCTTGACGCCCCGTTGATCTATCAGGGTATTTCCCATGGTTTTGGTGCTTGGAATGATCCTATTCAAGGCCAAAAACCAGAAGATTTTATCGACTTTGAAGCTGAGATTGCAGCTATCACAACGGCTGTTCCACGTGGCGTGAGCGCTGACGATGCGACCCAGCACATCGCACTCTTTTGCCTGCTCCAAGACACATCGCTCCGTCGAATCATTCCACCAGAGTTGAAACGCAGCTTTGGCTTTCTGACTGGGAAACCGGAAAGCTATCTAGGGCCCATCGCAGTGACGCCTAATGAGTTAGAAGGCTTGTGGGATGGCAAAATGGTGCACGGTAAGATGAAAGTCACTTTGCGTGGCGAACAGATTTGTGACATTGAAACCGGCATTGATAGCCCGTTCCACTATGGTCAAGCCATTGCCCATGTGGCCCAAACCCGCAACTTTGTCGCCGGAACAATTCTTGGACTTGGAACCGTTTCTAACGAGGCTGCCGATGAAGATTGGTCCATTGGCTGCGCATGTATTGGAGAGTACCGCGCCCTTGAAACGATCAAGACCGGGTCCGCTTCACTGGATTTCATGCAACCGGGTGATCGAGTCAGGATCGAACTCTTTGATCACAACGGCAATTCCGTGATGGGCGCTATTGATCAGATCGTCGCAGAATAAACTCTTCTTGGTGGGCCGTCGTTCATTCTTGTGATATTGACTCACCATTCTTGCGTTAGGCTTAACTCAAATAAACATGAGAGGACATTACCATGTCAGTACCCGCATTTCACTTCGTTGCATTCAAATGGAAAAAAGGTGCACCAATTGATTTGATCGAAAAGGTCTTTGACGAACAAAAGGAAAAAATCTGCGACGAAATCCCTGGCATTCATAGTCTTGTTTGGGGTGAGAATTCTTCGCCTTACAACAAAGGCTACACTCATGGGCTCATTGTTCAAGCTGACAATCAGGATGCGATCGACAGATATCGGGCGTCAAAACTGCGCGAACTGACAGTGCCACTCTTTAGTGAATGGGTTGAAGATGCAACTTCTGTCGATCTTTCAAATCTGGGGTAAACGGTCAAACTCTTCCCGAACGCTAGTAAATCCCTGTGCTCTCCTGCTTTTCGTTGTCAAAGGTTTTACTAACGGTCCTCTGGATTAAGAGGAAAAAAATGTATATTGAACACCTAGCGTATAATCTAATGTTAGTAGAAAAGACCGTCGGGGGGTGGAATGTACATATTCGAATCAGACAGTCCGATACAAAAACGTGATGAGTTCGGGAAGTGCCTCCCGGATCTTGTAGACTGCGTTGGACTTGAAAGCTTTGAAGGCCGGCTTGCAGCCGCGACAGCTCTTGCATTTGACTGTGCTCATCTAACTGCGTTCAATTTTTATAAAGACAATGCGCCGCGCAAAATGGTGATGTCGGCTATTGACAACCAGGCGTCGGTTGAAGAGGCGGGCAAGCGATATTCAGAGGTGCACTGGAAGATAGACCCAACCAACCTATTCAGAGACCGCAATCTTGAAGTTGGAAAATACTACTGGGTGCTTACCTCCTCCAATGAGGTAGATGATCCAGATTATTTATCTGATTGCTACCATGAGACACAAATCTACTATCGTGCATCTCTCTTGCGGCGCTTCCCCGAGTACACAATGAAGCTGAGCTTTCATCGGAAGCGAGTAGCCGGTGAGTTTTTGCGAGGGCAACTTGATAATATACAGTATTACGTAGATACGATTTGTTCACTTGTCAGACGCCATGATAATATGCGTCCGGTACCTAAGAGCACAGATGCTGCCCGTGATGCCTATACCAACAAGCTTATCGGGCGCTTCCCCACTTTGACGCAACGTGAGTTGCAAACTTGTGCGCTCATTTGCGTTGGTATGACGTCTGAGGCCATTGCGTTAACCCTTGGTATCAGCATTAACACTGTATTGACGTTCCGGCGCCGGGCGTATCAGAAACTAAATATATGCTCACAGAACGAACTCCTACGTGTTCTGCATTAAGGACATGCCTTTGCCGAAACTGAGATGATTGCTCTTATAGTCACATATGTTTGTGATTATGAATGATACAATTCTCTATTTTTATTGATCGCAGTCAGAGGGAATTACTGCGATGATAAAGGTCGGTTTAATAGCTGTGAATGTGGACGAAGTTGTCGAGCAGGACTTCAAAGTTTTGTCTAATGCTACCGGCGATGTGACGATATTTACAACCCGCTTCGAAATGGAACCGTTTGACGACGAAGCACAGCTTGAAGTGAATGCCAGCAGGATTGGGGAAGCGTCCCGCATTCTTGTTCCTCGATCAGATCTGGATGTTGTGGCAGTTGCCTGTGCTTCTGGAAATGCGGCACTTGGAAAAGAGCGCGTTATAGAAACTGTGACAATTGCGCGCACCGATCATGCCGCTGTTGTCGCGCCGCTTGAGGCAACAGCAAAGGCTTGCGTCGTACTCTCTATCAAGCGCCTTATCGTGGTATCGCCTTACAATGCTGAAACCAACGCAATTTTGGTTCGCGCCCTGGAAGATCGGGAGGTAACCGTCAGTGCAGTTCACTCTTTGCCGAGTGAAGATTATCCATCTTTTGGGCGGATCCCGCCTGAAGCGATTGAGGCAACAATCAGAACTGCCGCAGTACAATCGGAGGGGGATGGTTTTTTGGTGTCGTGCACGGGCGTACAGGCATTGGGGTCAATCGCCAGAATGGAAGAAGAAATCCAAAAACCTGTTTTAACAAGCAATCAATGCTTGTATTGGGACGCACTTCGTAGTGCCGGACATGTTGTTAGACCGCTGGGCTTTGGCGCCTTATTAAGTGACCATTAAGGACGTGATCGTTTTGTTTTGGTGCAGCAGAGAGATAATTGATCGTAGAGCAAAACCGACTGGAGGCGACAATGTCAAAAATAAACGTAGTGCAGATTGGCCTAGGCGGGGTCGGTAGCGGCATCGTTAATGAAATTCTGAAGACTCCGAATCTTAAGCTGGTTGGTGTTGTAGCGTTCCGGCCAGAGAAAATCGGTCAAGACGTGGGAATACTTCTCGGCCTGCCTAAACCTGCAAACATAATTATTAGCAGCAGCATCGATGATATTCTAAACGAACATCATGTTGATGTGGTTCTTTTGGCAACATCTAAGGGTAAGTTGCATGCTTGCGAAGAAGAGATCACACCACTTTTGAAACGTGGCATCAACGTGATTTCGCCCTGCATGGATGTATCTGATCCACATCTCTACGATGCAGTTGCAACTCGCCGCATAGAAGCCGCCTGTCAGGAGGGTAGCAGCGCATTTGTCGGGATTGGCAGCACTCAGCTTGTTTTAAGGTCTTTGTTTGCGTTGTGTGAAACAGCACGTGACATCAAAGAAGTCCGATCTTTTGTCCATGCGGATGTCACAAAGTTTCCTCTTGAGTCAAAACGCCATGAATTTGGAATCATGTTGACTGTCGATGATTTCAATTCTGCGTCAGAAAATAACGAATTGCGTGGGCGTGGCGCTCTCATGAAAGAGGCCGAGTATATTGCTAACAGGCTTGGACTTGATTTTGACCAGAGCATATCGCGATACGACCCGATCATCCAAGGGGATACCGTCATTGGCGTGGATCATATCTTTGAGGTATTCAAAGATGATGCGCGTGTGGTCAGCTATACGTACCGTTTCATTGAAGACAAAGATCATCAATATTTTCACCAGTTTGACGTGGACTCGACGCCAAGTATTAATGCAAGAGTTGGTTTTTCGTTAGATCGAGGCATTGAGGGGACAATCGTTCCGATGGTTAAGGCAATTGATCCAGTATTTTCAGCAACACCCGGTATCTTAATGTTGCATGATTTACCTGCTGGGATTGTTCGGCACCCTTTCAAGACGACCTAATACTAATTCCCATAATTAAATCCATCAAATTAGTACCTATTTTGCCGTAATAAAATATTTCTGATAAATAGAATTCGTACTCTTGATGAATTTGATGATTTTAAGACAATACGGACAATTATGCATCTTCTCATCTTAAGTTATTAACCTGTCAGAAAACTCTTGCAATAAGGTCAAATTACAGGCTTTGGTTATGATATTGAAGAAATATCCCAAGAAGATACTTACGGTCGTTTTATACAAAATGGACGTATTGATGGTGCTTTAGTTGAAGCGGGTAATAAAGACCATGTCGGGGTCAGCTATACATGGTATAGTGACAATCCTAAATTATCTTATGGCACGATCGGTTTGGAAGGTAGCTTCAGGACGACCTGCTATACGTTCGATACCACGTGGTTATTGGGGGATCCTTTGGTCACAACGATCACCGAATTGTTTGCGATGAGCCAAGGAGTTTATCTTTTCTCTCGCAAACCGACACCAAAGAACAAATTGCCAGAGTTGAAGTGCAGAACGTTGGCAGGGTTCCGAGAAGTGCTGAGCTATCCAAAAACCATGCTTTGGTCTTCGGGCATCGGAATAACCATTAGGATTTCGCCAGGTGTGGACAAGTTTTTGGCGCTTCGGATTCTCTAGGAGGTCTTAACGGCGATGATGCTCGCCGTATTCATGGCGAGTAATGTGGCGCCAGGTGAGACTTTGTTTGCAGAACATGGTGATTTTGTATCTGGTCTTTATATGGCGCTTTTTATGATGAACTGTCATTATTGGTGTTGTTTGCAACATGGTGGATCGCCTTAATAACTCAAATTGATGATCGGTTGCTCGTAATGGCAACTTTGTGTTTCGCGATGGTGAGAACTTATTTTACGAGCTATTGCATCACCGACCCAATCATTGCAGCGTCCTTTGGGGTTTTTGGATACTTTCTTCGGACCTATAATATTCCGATGGTGCATATCATTCTTGGGTCAATCTTTGAGGAATATTTCCGCTAGGAGCTAGTATATCAACTTTATTGTATTGATAGGTATAGGGACTTCAGTTTGATGCGGGCACCGTCGGTTGCGAACCGCCAGTTGATGGGGTGCTGAGCGGCGTTGCGGTGATCCTGCTAGGCACGTACTTCCCGAACCATTGTCTTGCGGCGCAGGTCGGGGATGAAAGGGAAGCCTGTTCCAGTGAACTGCTGTCAAAGGTTC
>JAPORV010000282.1 GCA_026710055.1 Aestuariivita sp. | reverse complement strand
CTTTTCGAGGCATAGATCGTTTTTCGTTACAGCTACTCACCGACGACCTCTGAATGAGAGCGACCAAGGCATCGAAATGCGGGTTTTGAAAATAGACATTTCAGCAGTGATATGATAAGAAACATGTGTCATGGTATTATTGACCGGAAATTGATCATGTCTGAATTCAAACGTACTGCGCTACATGATTTTGTTCACATACGTGAAAAGTCCCCTCCACTTATTTTTGTGGGACGAAACGACGTGATCGCCGATATTCTCACTATCGCAAAGAAAACTAAAACAAACCGTGTTGGCATTCCTGGCAATACGACAGTGATACAAGGCGCACCGGGTGCACCCTGCCCATTATCATTTTTACTTAACAAGTCGCTTTTTCTGCACACTCAAGTCACCCTGACGAATCCATTACTTCAGCGTTTGAGCCCCATGCTTAACCGAAAATACCCGTTCCACACTACCTGATGACCCAAGGTGCTTCATGCCTGCAGGTAAGATAGCCCTATCGGGCCATCATTCATACAGTCGCCGAGGGTCTCGGAGCGTGCGGAGGCAAAGCAGACCACCGACGGGCTTCCAGTTCACAGCCTCACGACGCTTCTCGCCACGCCGACAGAGCTGCAGCGCCGGACCTTCGGGCTGCTGGACATCAACCGGCTAGGGATGTCGCCATGTAAGTGACCGGATGAATCCGCCCGAATCCGCTTTAGGCCCCTTAAATCGCTGAGGATTCCCGTGCAAACCCTTCATGAAGTTCCGTTTAAAAAATAATCGGCCATAACATCATGCAGTTAGGTATAAAAAATCACGCCAATACGCCATAAACCTAATGAAATGCCACTGGTGACCCGAGGGAATCCCGAACAGCCCTTGCTCTGGACATTGAAGAGTAGTAAAAAGTTGATGGACGAACTGTCGAAGCAAGGTTTTTGCGTCTCGATTCCAACGGTTCTGGAAATTCTCAAGGAAGAGGGGTATTCGCTTCAACCGAATGCCAAAACACAGGAAAAGCGGTGGAATCCCGACCATGATCAGCAATGCCATCACATCAACCCAAATATCAAGGCTTTTTCAAGACAAGCAACTGGTTATTTCGGTTGATACCCAGAAAAAGGAGTGGGTTGGCAACATCAAAAATGCGGTTCGCACGGGGCGACCGGACCTCGTCAATGTCAATGATTTTGCCGATAAGAATCTCGGGTAGGCCGCCCCTCTACGGATTCTTTAATTTAACCCACAACGAAGGTTGTATCACCCTTAGTATCAGCCATGATACCGCCCCTTTTGCCGTCGAAAGCATTCGGTGCTGGTGAGCCGCGTTAGGACAGAAACACTTTCCACATGCACAACTCCGTCTCATAACCGCCGACTGCGGAGGGTCAAATGGCGCCCGTGTTCGTTTGTGAAAAGTTGAATTGCAAACGCTTGCAACCGAATTGAACCTAGAGATTTCAGTATGCCGCCTACCACCCGGAACCAGCAAATGGAATAAAGTTGAGCACCGTCTCTTTTCGTTCGTGAGCATCCACTGGCGCAGGAAATCGCTTTGGGATTTGGCAACGATGATCAATCGTATAAAATCAACACCAACTGACACTGGCCTGAAAGTCTATTGCGTTCTTGAACCAAATCATTATGGGAAAGGAAAGGCCGTAAGTGATAAGGTCATGAACGCCCTCAAACTTGTTCAAAATTCCTTTTGTGGCGAATGAAATTATACGTTGCTTCCATAAAACCGTAAATGGCGCGTTTATTATTCAATGAGCCCTAAATGCAACTCTTAACGCGTTTTGGGTCGATATTGCAAATTCGAAAACAGATGCCAAACGATGTGAAACAGCCGCGGAAAAGCGTGATAAAGTTAATTTATGTTGGCAAATTGGATTGATTGCTTCAGCTACTGCTCTGATTATTATCGTCCTTGGGTTGTGGCTTGGTTGACGCCAGCATTACCACGCGCTCAATGAGTGCGGGCACAATCCACTGTTCCATCGGTTGGCAGTGTGCGAGAAACGATCTCACCCGGGGAGCGGGTGGATCGTCCGCTGTTTTGGGTGTATCTGTTAGCACCATCACACGGGTCGCGTGGGCTTGCAGGGACTGGATGTTAGCGTGGATGGCACGACTTGCTTTCGTAAGAGCTGACTGGTGATGATCATCGCCCAAACAATCGGCAAACAATCCCATCGTGGCTGGTGCGTCATGGGGATGGAGGGCGCTCTCCACTTCATCCACCAGTAGCAGAAAGGTCTTGGATAAACGTGTCGCCGAGCGCGTGATATCCTCCGCAGTAAGCAGGTAGTCACCATAGCCCGCTTGATGATCGCGGTGTGCATGGCCTTCAACGCAGCTATCCGGTCGGCGAGGGCTGTCCAATCGCGCTCGGCCACGTCATCGGGACACTGCGCACGGATTTGCGCGACCAGCCCGGTCATGTCATGCGTATTTTGAGGAGGCACCTTGCGGCGCTTAAGCATTGTTTTGACGAGATGTTCCGCCGCCATTTGCGAACCGTCAACAAACAACCGACAATAGGACTCTGCATAGTCGTAAGAATCTATTTGCTTGTATCTGGATATATCAATCAACGCCTCATCACTATGTTTCAGACACATCGTGATACCCATTCGCCAGTCTTTTGGGAGGATTAGCGCGGCGGGCGCCGAGGTTGGGTGATTCATAATCCAATCTCCAATAATTGGGGTGCCATCATGGTCAATTTGTTGCGCAATGCGGCCGAAGGCGCGCCGGTCCTGCGCGATGATCGTGGGAGTCAGCGTGAGGACATCCAGATTGTCATACCCGTCAAATAGAGAGGGTGGCTGCGAGTGCTTGTGCTGAATAACATGGTCGATCGCAGGGTCATCCACGATCACGGCAATATCCCAGTTACTGTCGGGACGCGGCATGCCGCGCGCCCGCGAGCCAAACAGCAGGATGGCACGAACATCAGGCCACGTCTGATACGCCTGTTCACAAAGCGTGGTAAGCTGTTGACGAGAAGTGATTAGGGCCATGAATTTTTTCTCCATGCGCTGGGAGCTGGCACCTTCTTTGATAGAAAGAATACCAGAAGTGTCGAGTCTTGAAAATGGTCGTTTTCTGGATGATTTTAATATCTCCGTTCATGGGGCGGAAAATAATTGTTTTTTATCTGGAAATTGCATCTGGATTGCATCTAACACGACTGAGTTTTCCGACACAAAGTAACGAGCTATGTATATCGGTTATGCCCGTGTCTATACCATCGATCAAACCCTTAATTTTGAGCTCGATGCCTCGAAAGGAGCGTCCCGACCTCTGGGAAGAACGACACGGCACGCGACCGGTCTTGTGCAAGACCCTCGTCGACCCTACACAGTTTGACGGCGCCTGTAACAAAGTCGCTTATGGGCAGCCCATCAGGACAAAAGCCGGGCAGAGAAAGAGCAAGCCGGCAAAAGACATCACTGTTAAACCCTTTGACCCGCACTTCCGCGCCTTTCTCAAAAGGGGAGAAAAAACCCTCTCAAAGCGCAACCGTCAACAAGCGACCCTAACATCGCTGCGTGAAGATCCCCCCTTGGCCGCTATGGGGTCCCGCATGATCAATGCCGCCACACGAATCGCCCTTCATCACCTTGATCGTCATGCTGTTTATCTGACATCTCGCCCTCTCCGGCGAACGTCATGGCGATACAACCGTGGTGGCTGATGCTCAAGAGAGCCATGCCAGCGTCTCGGCGTGCCCTGACCGCTACCGCCACCGGTTATCGCCTGCACCAGCGTAACATTCATCCGGTGTTCCGCATCCCCCAGAGTTCTGTCACCGCCTTCCGCGAGGGAGACCAGGACAATGTCCACCTGAACCTCATGCCGCCAAAGGACGCCCTCCGCAACATGTAGGCCAACGGCATCACGCCGCCCAAGCGCCCCATCCCTCTCCACCTGATGCGCACCACCATCAAAGACAGCCACTTCGTGCGGGCCGCAACATTGATCGACACCCAAGCGTACCCCCTCAACGTTCTTTCTGACTTCTATCACGAACGCTGGTCTATCGAAGAACTCACTAAAACCCGCAAACACACCACCCTCAAACACGTCCACGGCAAAAGCGAACGCGGCGTACGCCAGGAACTCTACGCTCACTTCACTCTCGTCGCCATGACACGGCTGTTCACCAGCCAGGGTGATCTCTCTCCCCATGAACCCGTCACAGATACCACCCCACACACCCAGATAAACGTCACCAACGCCCTCGCCGTGATGGCACGAAACCTCAAAGAGGTCATCCTCACACAGGCCCACACACTCGCTACCACCCTCAGCCGTGTGCTCAACGCCATCCTGCGTGTGCAGGCCACTATACGACCCCATCGCTCCTCTGACCGGCGCTCCCGCAAAACCGCCAACACGTGGAAACGCTCACAATCCACACCATAAAAGCAACACCGATCACAACGCCAACAAAACGTCAGACACTTTAAAAAAGTGACAGCCTCCTGTCAAAAAGAGTCCATCCTCTTAAGGAAATGACAGTGATTCCTTAAGACATGATGGATTGACCTGTTCCTGCTCATTTACCATGATTAGTCACGTCACCCGTTTCTTTTCAGGGCGGAGAGACAGATACCTCGTCATGGGCGACATTCCGCGCGCAGGCATCATAAGACGCCCTGATGCCAACAAAAAAATAACAAAAAAGAGTGTGGGATTTTCTTGTTTTGCGTAATATAGGGTTGACAGGCATACGCGGCGTATGTAAATAACAAAATGTTATTGAACCTCTACATTTCGATTTCATAGAATTGAATTAGATTGGTGTTCCGTTTTGAAGCATTTTATCTTTAATTATGGAGTAGCAAATTTAACGAAATCGGAATTTTCGTTTTATTAATTATGAAGAGAAATGCAAATGATAAAAATTCTATGGGTAGCCTTAATGGCTATAGTACTTAGTGCGTGCGGTGGATCAAATAATTCGGGAAAAAATATGAATCCTGGCACTACCCCCCCTAATACTCCCCTTACTACGCAAGCACAAATCAATGCGTTTGCCTCGAGTGGCTTTAATGCACAAAGAATGGCCGAAGCTGCCAAAGAAAATGCTGAAATGGTGCTAGAAAATGCTAAAAAGGCTCATGACCTTTTGAACGCTATTACGACGCAGGGTAGCTCTGGCATGACGGAGCGTAATGCACAGGACATCCTTGACGCGAGTGACACTATCACCCAAGCAATCGAAACAATTGATGGTCACCTTGAGGCCATAAAGGAAAGTGAGACCGAGCTGAAGGCGCTTGTCGTTGAGGGGGATAACAAAGATACCCGTGACATTGCCCTTGCTGTTATTGAAGATATAATTCCAATTGTTGAGGGGTACAAGAAAAACATTGAGGAGATTCGTGATGATGCTGATGGCATCATGATGTTTGTGAAGACCGTTGAAGGCACCGACGATACGAAACTGACCCCTTCAGATCATGCAAAAATGGTTGCAGAGGCATTACAGGGAGTGCTTACTGGTGATAACGGAACTCCACTTACGCTTCCGAATATTGAAACTTATCCCACAGACCCAGATCAATCCTTTGCAGCACGGGGTGATAACCGTCCCGATGGTTTGAGGACCTTTGCGGAGATTTTTAGAAGCAACGTCAGCATGCAGCCTAGGTTGAATGCGAATGTTCCCGCTATATCGATAGAAGGTATGAGCTTCGACGAAGTACATGGAGATACAAGTGGAGGGTCTTTTGCTACAAATACGGCAGCTACGACGGGGAATGCAGTGACTCACAGAGGCATCAGCGGATTTATCATAAGCCGTGGCGATGCTCCGGCGGATGCACCAAGTGCGCGTACCGCTGATTACGGGAAGGGCTGGTACTTTGTACCTGAAACTCCGAATACCCTTTACACCAGCGGGAGCGGGGATAGCTTTATGCAAGCTCGATTCGCTCGCTACGCTGTATGGTTAAGTGGTGATGATCCGGAAGCTCCAACACTGAATATTCATCGTGGACCCGGTGATGGTTCTCTTGCACTAGGAAGCACTGCGGATTTGACCGCGCCTGACACCGATGCCGATAATCCTCTTCCCGCCAGTGCAACTTACAGCGGCACAGCGGGAGGTCTGTCGACGCGTCTTACAGATGGAAAGGCTACATCGTCGGGGTCTTTCACTGCGGATGTCAAGTTGACGGCGAAGTTTGCCGACGCTCCCACAATCGGGGGCACAATCAATAACTTTAAAGGGGATGCAGTAAACACAGCTTGGTCCCTGACTTTGCCCGACGCTACAGTTTTCGCACTTGCAACTGATACCGCTGGTACGTTTAATGTAAATGGTAATACTACAGGTAACTTCAGGATCAATGGCTACGGCATGGACAGTGAGAAGCGCCCACTCGGTGTCCATGGTGATTTTTCCAACAATTTCAGCGACGGCACCGTTGTCGGGGCATTTGCTGCCAAATGAGGGCTGATTCTAAAACTCTCCATGATGGATGACACGAACTTCGGCGGGGATCTTCCCCGCCGAAGCTGTTTCTCTTCATATAGCAAACGAATAATGAGCCGCGCAGTAAGATAGACACGGTAGACTGCGATTTAAAAGAAAGTACTGTGTATAACATGTAATAAAACGACTAATCATATCGGTCGTCCTTCCCGCCCCGATAGTAGTTCTGGTACTCATGCTTGCAGCAGGTTGAAGCATACTACATGGACAGCGTTAGCACAACAGATACGTTACCACGGCATTTTATGCGATCATAATCGTGACGGTAAGGATGATGAGCCTTACGTATTTCAATCCAAATATGTATTTCCGCAGAATGAGTATAATAAAAACTCTTACACAGGAGCCACTTGCAAAAGTCAGCGGCGGATTTTTTTTGGATGGCGGAAGAAAGGGTTATTTAGAATTTAAGCAACCGCTCAATGAATACAAGTCCCCTGAAGCCCATTTATTCGACAAAATCAGCTCACATCATCACCATAGTGGGCGTCATGCGAACATCCGCGCAAGCGGAACTCGTGGGCTTGCATGCCCACGCCAAAGATAGAATGAAGGGTGCTGTCATGTGCGCAGTCTGAGCAACTGATCAACAGTCAGGGCGAAAATACCGAAAAACAAATGACACGCAACCTTCGCCGCACCCCGAACCCGGAGATGACGACCCCCATAGCTGTCCTTTAACGCCGCGTTCACTCGCTCAACACTGGAGCGTTGCTTGAACCGCTCTTTAGACGGGTCAACATGACCCGTTGAGCGTCAAGCAAGGGCCTCAAGACGCAGATGCTCTCTCAGGGCCGCATTCCAGCGAGGGTTCGGGTCAATGATGGCCACATGCCCTGATTGAGAAGCATGCTGATGACTCTCCGTACCATCATAGGCGGCATCCATCAGTTCATCACAATAAGAAAC
>JAPORV010000368.1 GCA_026710055.1 Aestuariivita sp. | reverse complement strand
CTCTTTGCGGCACATCCCTTCGGGGTCTGTGACCCGCGTTTTAAGACAGAGGCAGCTCCATGACGAAAGTGAAGTCTGGCGGTAACCAACCCGCGGATATCAGAGTGATCCACCGTCGTTCAAAGCTGTCGGTCTCTCAGGTCCATTATTATGGTGCGTGCGGAGGCACACGATGACATATGAGCCACATAAATCAACCAGTCAATCCATATCAGGAAATGACATTGGTCGTCCTCTCCGGGTTCGAGGTGCGTCGAAAGTCGCTTGTCATTTGTTTTTCGGTGTTTTCGTCCTGACCGTTGATTAGTGACGAGGATTGCGCACCTTACAGCACCTCTCATTCTGTTTTTGGCGCGGACGTGCAAGCCCACGAGTTCCGCTTGCGCGGATGTTCGCATGATGCCCCATATGGTGCTGATATGAGTTGATTTTGTCAAATAAATCGGCTTCTGAGGGCTTGCATCCATCAAGCGATTGCTGAAATCTTATCTCACCCCTTCTTCCGCCATCACATACAAAATTTCCGTCGACTTTTGCAAGTGGCTCAACAGTAATCCCAGAATAGCTGGTAGTTTTGTCGAAGTACGAATGATTGAAGAAGATAATAGCCAGGGGGAGTATTTGGAAACTTTTTGATGTTGAGCGAAAAGTTCGTTAACTCATAAACTGAAAATGCAAGAGAATTACTCTTGGTATTCAAGAAAAGATTCCCAATACAGCTTGATTTGATCCAAACAAGTAGATGCCATTGAATATTCGCTTTTAAAATAGTCTATCTTTAAATGCATAGTTCTTGCTAATGAGAAATTGTAGCTTGTTAATTAAACTTTGCGATCATTAGTATCCCAACCTACTTAAAATAGTGGGTTAAGTTATGATCGACTTTTGTTTCGTATGGGTATCAACTTTCGAACACTTAACAATCAGTAATCCGTGCCGGTACGGCAATCATCTTAGGAATGTTGGTCTGAGAAGATAGCTGGGGGGCAGATATGAGGATATTCAGGTATGACGGCAGATGGATGAAAGTTTTACAAGGGTTCACTTGGCGATGACGAACGGACGCAACGTCAAGACCTCGTTGATAATGGCAAGGGCTCTCAGGACCGTCGCAAGCGGGCGCATATTTTAGTTGACCGATAGAGGTTGTGACAACGGTGGTCGCATTGATACCGATATTGCGGACAGGTTGGGCGTCAGCGTGACGACGGGTGAGCAGGGTCGCAAGCGCTATGTAATGGAAGGTTGAGAGGCGACGTTAGAGCGCAAACCCCATCCTAATCCGCGGCAACGATTGCTTGATGGGGAAGGTGAGGCAACACTAACAATGTTGGCGTGTTCACACCCTCCGGTAGGTCAGGCCAGTTGGACACTAGAGTTGTTTGGCGACTGGTTGGTGGCACTTGATGTCGACGGACACGGTCCGGTGCCCTTTAAAAAAACCCGCATTAAACCCTGGTTGAAACAGATTTGGTGCCTTCCGCTCAAGGCCAATGCGGATGTCGTCTATGCGATGGAGGATGGGCTGTCGGTATACCACTGAGCGTTTGTCGCCGATACGGTCCTTATCCGTATGGATGAGACTTCTAAGCAGTAGACGAAGGAAACCCGAACGCCTCTCGCCGTGCATTCTGGGCAACTGGCAATAGATGACTTTGAGTGCGAGCGGAACGGCACCGCTAATCTGTTCATGGTGTGCGCTCTACTTGAAGGTTGGCGGCAGGTGAACGTCATGAACCGGCGGACGCGTCATGATTTTGCTGAGTTGTTGAAGGATCTGGTGGATGATGACTTTCCGAACAAGAAGATTGTCTTGGGTCTTGGGTATGGACAAACTCAACCCCCACAAACTCTCCGTCTTGTATGACCGTTATGAACCGGAGGAGGCGGCCGCGCATTGCGCGACAAATTGAGAGGCACTATACGCCGAAACATGGCTCTTAGCTGAATATCGCCAAGATCGAAATCAACGTGCTTTCGAAACAATGCCTTGCCCGTCAGATACCGGGATCAAGAGACGCTGGTCAGCAGGGTGACAGCTTGGCAGAAAAGGCGCAACGAAGGAAAAAAATCCGTTGATGGGCGATTCACACCCGAGAAGGCGCGAAACAAACTAAAGTTCCTATACACATCAATAAAATAAAAATGGTATATTAGATTAACTGGCAGTATAGAACAGGTGTAAGTCCCGTAGAAACCGGCATAATTGACATTAATCAAACAAAAGGTTTGATCATAAGAAAAAATCTCACAACAAAAGTCTCGTATTGACTAAATTAACAAGTCTCTTTTCCGCTAAATTTTTCGTACCATTTTTTTCTTTGATTATCTGAAATTTTTGAAAATAGTACTTTTGGAACCGTAAAACTATGACCAGCTTGAAGAGCCGTCAATTCTTTCTTCACGTTATGTGGCCAACCAATATATTCTGCATTCATGGTGTCAAATAAATAATGTGATGTATTGGGAATAAATGGGCTTGATAATGTAGCAAATAATATAATGAGATTGAGAGATAGTCTAACTTGTGCGGCGGCAGCTGTACGATCATTTTTTATTGCTATCCAAGGTGCTACCTTTTGAAGATACTCATTTCCAGTTGCCCAAATTGCGCGTAATTCTTGCGATGCTTTTCGAACTTCAATCGCTTCCATGTAACCTTCATAAGTCTTGATACGATTTGTTAATTCGTTAATCAACAACATTTCGCTCGCGCCATATGTTCCTCCTGCTGGCACTGTTTCGCCAAAATTTGCGCGACAGAATTTTGTTACTCGGCTAACAAAATTTCCAAAAACATCGGCGAGATCTTTGTTAACACCAATCTGAAAGCTCTCCCACGTAAATTCACTATCAGAATTCTCAGGGCAATTTGATAGTAGCCACCAACGCCAATAATCCGCTGGTAAAAGATCTAGTGCTTGATCCATAAAAACACCGCGACCTTGCGATGTAGAAAATTGCCCACCAGCATAAATTAAGTAGTTAAATGACTTGATATAATC
This sequence comes from Aestuariivita sp., assembly GCA_026710055.1. Taxonomy (GTDB): domain Bacteria; phylum Pseudomonadota; class Alphaproteobacteria; order Rhodobacterales; family Rhodobacteraceae; genus JAPORY01. The sequence continues at coordinate 4,447 of JAPORV010000368.1, read as the reverse complement.
CACTTGTTTCCAGGGCTCGCCCGAACCGATTAGTGTTGCAGGAAAGCTCAACGTATGAAAAGGGACATTATCCTTGCCCATGAATTGCGTGTAGCGAACATCTTCTGCACCTTGATCGAGACGCCACCATCGTTTCCAGTTATCACCGTTGCCAGTATCAACCCATTCTTGAGCGCATGCAATATATTCAATGGGCGCGTCAAACCATACGTAAAAAACTTTATTTTCCATTCCAGGCCAAATTTTGTTACCCTTAGCAACTGGAATCCCCCAATCAAGATCACGCGTTATTCCTCTGTCTCTCAACCCATCGCCGTCATGCAACCATTTTTTTGCAATTGATGTTGTTAACACAGGCCAATCTTTTCGACTATCAATCCAAGTGTCAAGTTGATCCCTTAAAGTCGATTGACGAAGGTATAAGTGGGTCGTTTTTCGCATTTCAATTTGAGTGGAGCCGGAAATAGCTGAACGCGGGTTGATAAGGTCAGTGGGGTCAAGTTGCTTTGTGCAGTTTTCACATTGATCGCCTCTTGCATTTTCATATCCGCAAGCAGGGCAGGTGCCTTCAACATATCTGTCAGGCAAAAACCGATTATCGAAGATTGAAAATAATTGGTCTTCAACGTGCTCACTGATTAAATTCGCTTCGTTTAAACGACCAGCAAAATGTTGTGTAAGTTTGTGATTTTGCTTACTTGATGACCGACCAAAAAAATCAAAACTCAATCCAAAGCCAGAAGATAACTCTGCTTGAACACGATGCATTTGGGCACAATACTCAGCAACGGGTTGCTTTGCTTTGCTTGCAGCAATTTCTGCTGGCGTTCCATGTTCGTCAGTAGCGCATAAAAATAAAACTTCATTTCCGCGCGCTCTTTGATAACGCGCATAAAGATCTGCCGGCAATTGACTGCCGATTAGATTGCCCAAATGTTTGATTCCGTTAATGTAGGGAAGGGCAGAGGTAATGAGATGCCGGGACATAAAAAGGTTTTGTGTTCAATGTGAATGTCTTTGAGAATTCTGTTCATTTTGCCTTAGCTTATCAGATAAGTCTTGGCTAGATGTCTTTGTGGGGAAATTTATGTACAAGAATGATGATCAGTTGGCTTAGGAAAGTTTAAAAAAATAACAATTTATTAAAGAAAGTGAGGTAAAAAACAAGAATTTATGTTAATCATCTTTAAAAATCCCGATTCAGTATTTGTAATCAACATTTTGATATGTGGTGTGTATCAAAATAAAGGAGTTATCAAGCTCTGTCTGAATTTTGGAAACTTTAAAGCGCAAATTTTATTACTAGGTTTGTCACTTTAAAATTGCCTAATTTAAACAATTGAGGTTATTTTGCTATCATTTGTGAGTTCAAATCACTTCGTTCCACAAAAATATTTCTGTACTGCATGGCTGTAATCCATTTGCAACATATTATTGTCACTTTCAGATTTAATGTACGTGAAATTTATAACATTTCTTGTTAGATTTTTGCTATCTGCAGTGAGAAAACAACCTGTGCTCTGATAAAATTTACAGCTGGACGACTGATTTCCAAGTATATTCAACTTTCCTTATCTGGATTATCAAAACTGATTTTTGGAATTTTCCCCTGAGTAATTCGTAGAGTGCTATCAATAATTTTCTGAATATCGTACATTAGTACATTACAAAAATATGTTAAAAATCGTAGGGTAGAAAACTTCAAACGAGAAAGAGTTTTGGTTGATTTTTTTCACCCTGTTAACAGAAGATATAGACTCGTTAAAAGTATCCCATTTATTTGGCGCTGGAGATCTTTTTCATAGCCCTAGGTATTTCTTTTTTACCGTTTTCAAAAAAAATCAATTATCAGTTCATGAACTGTTCTTTAGATTTCAAAATAAGAAATTTGCTCCAACTTAATTCGTTACTGATATATAGGCGTTTCGCCATTATGATAAAATTTCTACTTATCTTCTAGTTTTCTTCGTTTTAAAATGTGACCAATGATAAATGAGGTGCGTGGCGCATACACAAAACCAGTTTTCTTATGACTAGAGGGTCGTGTTAACATTCGAATTGATCCAAAGATGATAAGAGCTAGATGACCAACCGAAATAAATAAAAATAATGCCGATGGGCTGAATAGCCCAATGAGAATCGAAGCCAATAAAGGTGAAGCAATAGCACCTGTTGCAAACCAAAATATTAAAGCAGCGGATAGCTCAACTCGTTCTGAACTGTCGGCAAAGTCATGCGCATGAGCGGCTGCAACTGAAAAAATCGGAAAACTGGTAAAGCCAAAGAAAACTGCACTTAATAAGATTTCAATTCTTCCGCTACTTTGAGTGGCAATGATGGTGACGCAACTTATTATTGTCGCGACTGATAACCAAATCATCACCAAGCGCCGATCAAATCTATCGGCAAGCCAACCCACTGGATATTGTGCTATCGCGCCGCCGAGGATGAATGCAGACAAAAACCAAGCTATTTCATCAACAGTGAGGCCAATTCGTTCTCCGTAGAGTGGACCAACCATGCGAAAAGCTGATCCCGAGAGGGCGGCAATAATGATTGCAACAGCAGCCAGTGGAGAATTCTTAACAGCAAAATAAGGACGCAATCGTGGCGCTTTGGGAATTTCTGGCGGTGGAGTGCGTGTTAATGTTAGCGGCAAAAGGGCCATGCAGCAAATGATAGCAAGAAGATTGTATGAAACATAGGATGCTGGTTCAAGAACACTAATCACCATCTGTGCCAAAAGCGCTGCGCTTAAGTCGACAAAGCGGTAAACGCCTAACGTGCGGCCGCGATTTTTGTTTGTTGCTTTCGCTTGAATCCAACTTTCAACAACCGTATAACACCCTGCGATACACAATCCCGTTGCAATTCGCATTAATGACCATGCGTAGGGATTGATGATTAACATATGTGTCAGCAAACCAATGGCGCCTGCAGCTGTAAATGCGGCAAAGGCGCGGGATTGTCCAACTGTTCCCATTAGGCGTGGTGCCCACCAGCAACCTAAAAAAAAGCCTATGAAATGTGCCGACCCCAGTAAACCGATTTGTTCGGTTGTGAACTCAAGTTGAATGCCGGACAATGCATCAAGAGGCCCAACGCCACCTGATGATAGCTGTAATAATGCCACTGATAGAAATAGTGCGGCGAAGGAAATAAGCATTTTCATTGAATTATTAAATACTAATTATGTTGTTAATTTCTTGTAATTTATCGACGTAAGAGAGTCGTATTTGTCCTATTTTGTGATTCACTAAATATATGCTGTCTGTTAAGGGTGAGCCGAAGTATGTGATCTCAGTTGAATTGTGTTTTAATACCTTTCCAATGATAGATCGTCTTTAAGGAAAACGGGTTCTCGTACTTAACGAGAAAAAAGTGCTACTTTGTAGCCATATACTTCTCTAGTTCTCGTTCAATTAAAGTGTTGGAAACGCATTTGTTTTTACTACTGACACTCAAATATTTCTTAATAGAAATTTTGTTGAAAGGCCTTTGGTTGTTTTTTTAGTATACATCCAAATGCTTTTTTGGGGGGTTGCTCTTTAACGCTCTTTAATCGTTATCTGCAGGGTCGGTTTTATGAATTATCCCCAAGTGAATTGTTGTCTGTGTGCCAAGCCCATGTTAGCCCGGTTCCGGCGGGCATCGATTCTGTTGTTATGAATATGCTTTCATTTCTAAAAAATTGTCGTGCATTAATAACGATCGCTTTATTCGTATCCGCCAACTTTGACGATAAAGACGAAGCACTTTAAGAAACAGCAAATGCACTTAGCTTATCAAAAGAAATTATTAAAAAGACTTTTGAATATGCTGGTCGCTTCAGCGGATTTTTTACTTTCCGTATTTTAGTGATTAAAGGCTATTACAAAGATGACCTGACAGTATACAACATAATGCGTTTTATTGAAATCTATTCACAACATAATCAAGCAATTCTCGCTAACTTGTGCAAAGAATAGCAAGTGCCTTTAACCGCTAAATCTTAGTAAAAAGTTGGGATAAATTGTTCCTCAAGTAACCCAAAAGTAGAAATTTCAGCATCAAAACTTTACCGAAATAAATTCCTACGGTCGAAACGTTTTTTCGCAGTGACCGCCATCGGCACGGACGCCCACAAAAAGACCGGTATGCTTTGGCATGTTCCTTTATCGCTAAAGCCATTTGGGACATCAATGGCATTTCCTTAAGGAGATTAATCTCTATCGGTGCCAAAGGTATTAATACTTACATTACATATTTTATAGCTACTTAGTGTCTGTAAAAAAACCCTAAATTCGATATTAAAACGCTGAAAAAGTTGACTCTTTTGTCATTTTTCTCTGGCGAAGATTGCGGGTATTTGGTACAATATCATCAATTTTAACTAGGATTTGCCCCAAATCGGCAAATCTTCGCCAGAATCTCTCGAAAGAAAGGTCACATTATGCGCACATCCTTC
>JAPORV010000167.1 GCA_026710055.1 Aestuariivita sp. | reverse complement strand
AGTTAGGGTCAAAGCTGAGTTGTTCGATGGCAGTATTGCCAAGAAGGGGTTGTATGGCGAAGGATGTGCGCATAATGTGACCTTTCTTTTGTGAGATTCTGGCGAAGATTTGCTGATTTGGGGCAAATCTTGGGTGTAATTGCTGATATTGTCCCAAATACCCGCAATCTTCGCCAGAGAAAAGTGACAAAAGAGTCAATTTTTTCAGCGTTTTAATATCGAATTTAGGGTTTTTTTACAGATACTAATTAAGAAATTACTATATTTAGTGCACAAAATATTCGCGTAAATCAAGAACGTGGCAAACTATTCCAATTTTTATGATTAGCACCTTTAATATCTACACCCACAACAAGTAAGTTTGCAAAAAACGGAATACTCTAGGGAGAACTGCGTTGTGATTGAAGCGTGCACTGCCGAATTGGAATTACGATAGTCAAGGCCAGAATCGCAAAACATTAAAGGAAATATAAGTATGGCAACAGAGTATATTGTTAAGGATATAACACTCGCTAACTTTGGCCGACATGAGATACAGATCGCTGAAACCGAAATGCCTGGCCTTATAGCACTTAGAAGAGAATTTGGACAATCCAAACCACTTCATGGTGCAAAAATAGCTGGCTCCTTACATATGACGGTTCAAACGGCTGTCTTAATTGAGACCTTAATTGAGTTAGGGGCGAGTGTACGTTGGGCTTCTTGCAACATTTTCTCCACTCAGGATCATGCAGCTGCCGCAATCGCACAAACAGGAATACCTGTTTTTGCTGTTAAAGGCGAAACACTTGATGAGTACTGGTCATACACAGATCGGTTGTTTCAATTTGATCCAGATGGTGCTAATATGATTCTTGATGATGGAGGTGATGCAACACTCTACATCTTGCTTGGCACCCGCGTAGAAGCTGGGGAAGCTGACCTCGTCGCTGCGCCAACTTCAGAAGAAGAAGTTGCACTCTTTGCGCAAATCAAACGCCGTTTGCAATCAACGCCGGGCTGGTTCACCAAACAACGTGATACCATTCAAGGCGTAACTGAAGAAACAACGACAGGTGTACAGCGACTTTATCAAATGATGGCTCAAGGGCGTCTTCCTTTTCCTGCCATTAATGTAAATGATAGCGTCACCAAGTCAAAGTTTGATAACAAATATGGCTGCCGTGAATCGTTAGTTGATGGCATTCGACGAGCAACAGACACGATGATGGCTGGAAAAGTAGCCGTGGTCTGTGGTTACGGTGATGTCGGTAAAGGCTCGGTTGCATCCCTAGCAGGTGCCGGTGCGCGCGTCATGGTGACCGAAGCGGATCCCATTTGTGCGTTGCAAGCCGCGATGGATGGATACGAAGTAACTTTATTGGAAGATGTGCTGGCAACTGCTGATATCTTCATCACTGCTACTGGAAATAAAGATGTCATTCGCTTAGAGCACATGCGGAAGATGAAGGATATGGCAATTGTTGGAAATATTGGTCACTTTGATAATGAAATTCAGGTCGCCGCCTTAAGAAATCACAAATGGATAAACATTAAAGATCAAGTCGACATGATTGAATTGCCTTCTGGTAACCGTATTTTGTTATTGTCAGAGGGTCGGTTATTAAACCTCGGCAATGCGACCGGCCACCCATCCTTTGTAATGTCTGCCAGTTTTACCAACCAAGTTTTAGGACAAATTGAACTTTGGACGAAAAGTAACGAATATAAAAATGAAGTCTACACGCTGCCTAAAATACTTGACGAGAAAGTAGCGCGATTACACCTTAGCCATGTTGATGCCAAGTTAACTGAATTAACCAACGAACAGGCTTCATATATTGGAATTTCGCCAGAAGGACCGTTTAAGCCTGATCACTATCGTTATTAAGCTAACACCTGAATGAAGAATGAAGAGTTGAAATTTGCTTTGGCATTTTTGATCAAAATAACTTAAGAGCCTTAAGTATGGAGTCTTGAATGTAGAGGTTGAGTCAAAAATTTCAGTAAGACGTTATTATTTGCCCAAGATACATGACAGCGAAAAAGATTCAGGTGTTCGAAAGACTTTTAATTGACTCAAGTTAGAGGTACGTGACATCTTTTTCACAAAAATATTACACATCAAATAACGTTAATTCCCGCAACGTCGAATTAATGGCTACAAATGACAAATGTAAATCCACAGATGAAAATTGGCTTAATCGGCGAGGGTGCTATTGGTTCATACGTTATAAAATGTCTTGAACATTTAGACATTCCAGTTCACACGATACTTGTACGACCCACTCGCTTAAAGTCAAAGCAAGGTTTACGCGTAACAACCGCGGCAAATATTCCGATAGATACTGCGTTAATGGTCGATTGCGCAGGTCATTCAGCGTTACAGCAGCACGGAACAACTATCCTTGAACGGGGCATAGATTTAATAACGGTCTCAGTCGGTGCACTTGCTAACGAAGACCTCTATCAACAGCTTAAGCAAGCAGCAAAGCGAGGTGGCAGTAAATTATTCTTGGCGACCGGGGCCATCGGAAGTCTTGATTGTTTGCGAGCCGCAAAAGTCGGAGGACTGGAAACTGTAACGTATATTGGCCGCAAACCTCCAAGTGGTTGGAGAGGGTCGCCCGCTGAAAATCAACTTGATCTAACCAATATCCTAACGCCAGTGACTCACTTTCGTGGAAATGCGCGGGAAGCTGCTTTAGCTTATCCCAAAAATGCTAATGTTGCAGCGGCCATTGCCCTTGCAGGATTAGGGTTTGATAACACATCTGTTGAATTGATCGCCGACCCTGATATTCATCGCAATATCCACCAGATTGAAGCAAGTGGTTTGTTTGGTACCTTTAGTTTTACGATTGACGGTAACGCGCTACCAGATAATGAACGGAGCTCCGCACTAGCAGCAATGAGTGTTGTTTCATCAATCCTTCAGCGATATGAGACAATCGTGATCTGATGCTCGTTTAATATGAGCATTACTCGTATCTCGTCAAGTTTACGATTGTGAACAAATAGCAAAAAGCCACAAAAAATCAATGTTCTTGAAATCATGACTATAAGTCAGATAGAAAAGTCGTCGCATTCTGTTTGGGATAAAACCAATTGAAGAGAAAGTTTTCTCACTTAATCAATTATTTCCTGACGCTAGCTTACCTGACTTCATTCCACATTTAATGGCCTTGATAGCAAACTACGGATTGCAGTTTCAACTTCCGTATGCCCCTCAACAAGTGCTGCGACAGTCTCGGTAATTGGTAAATCCAACTTCTTGTCTTTCGCAAGAGTGACCATCGCTTTTGCAGTGGCTACCCCCTCAATAGTGGATTTAGGAACATATCCCGAACCTGAACCTAGCGCTAATCCGAAACAAAAGTTTCGCGATTGTTCAGACCCACAGGTCAAGGCCAGGTCGCCTAATCCCGATAATCCCGATAATGTGCGTGGATGACCGCCAAGCGCAGTTGCCAACCGAACCATCTCAGAAAACCCTCTTGTCATCAACGCAGCGCGCGCACTTTCCCCTAAACCAGCACCAATCGCAGTGCCGCAAGCGATGGCAATTACATTTTTTAATGCGCCACCTAATTCGGCTCCTATGGTATCGAATGTTCGGTAAATGCGTAAGGTTTGGCAGGTGAGCGCTTCCTGAAGCTTAAGAGCAATTTCATTATTTTGACATGCTAGCACTAAAGCTGTTGGTAGTTCACAAGCAATATCATGTGCAAAGCTCGGCCCAGTCAGCAAAGCAGGATTCATTCCCTCAAACGTTTCACGAATTACACCAAGAGGACCAAGATGCGACGATACTTCCATTCCTTTGCAACAGACCACAAGTTGCTTGCCTGTAAGAAAATCTGCATAGGTATCCAAAACTGACCGAAGAGATTGCATCGGTATTGTCAACAGAATGATGTCCGCTTGTGTCGCTTGATTGATGTCATATGTAATGATAACATTGTTCGGAATAATCACACTTGGTAACCGATCGTGATTCACACGTGTTTCGCGCATTTTTAACGTATGGTTTCTTGATCGACACCAGAGAGTTACTGAGGCCTTTGCAGAAAATAAACAGGCGAGTGCCGTACCAAATGCTCCAGCCCCAAGTACAGAGATCGTCATGCTTTCGCACCTTTGCGGCCAAATCCCAAAAGGCTCGGTTGGGAAATATCTAACGGCCATCGAGATCGCGCCGAAAGATTAAGATCATCAACGTGACCACTCAGAAATGATAAACCGCCAGCATAGGCAATCATTGCAGCGTTATCAGTGCATAATTCAATTGGTGGGGCAACAAATCGGGCGTTAAAATCATCGGCCATCTTTAATAATGAACAACGAATAGTTTGATTAGCGGCAACACCGCCCGCAACGGCAAAAACAACATCTTGTGGTGAAGCGTGAGACAAAAACATGGATAAAGCCGTTCTTGATTTCTCAGTTAGAACATCGCTCACGGCCGCTTGAAAACTCGCGGCAATATCTGAACGGTCTGATTGTGAAATTCCCTGATTTTTCTCAATCAATTGGTCTCTTGTTCGCAACACTGCAGTCTTTAATCCCGAAAACGACATGTTACAATTTGGCTGATTTAATAAAGGTCGTGGTAAATTGAATCGACTACCATCTCCTGATCTTGCAGCACGCTCTATTGAAGGTCCTCCCGGTTGTGACAGTCCTAACAATCGCGCCGTCTTATCGAACGCTTCTCCTGGGGCATCATCAATTGTTCCACCTAATCGTTGAAATTTCCCACTTTCATGAACAACCAAAAACTGTGAATGACCTCCTGAAATCAAAAGAATTAAGTAGGGAAAGCTAATTTTCTCACTCATCTTGGGTGTTAATGCGTGACCCGCCAAATGATTAACACCAATTAGCGGAATGTCTCTAGCCGCGCTTAACCCTTTGGCAAACATGATACCTGCAAATAAACCTCCAATCAAACCTGGCCCAGCGGTCACCGCAATCACTTTTACATCAGACAAACCGATGTTTGCTTGCTGTAAGGCTAACTCCGTACATATATCTAATTTTTCCGTGTGAGCTCTTGCCGCTATTTCTGGTACAACTCCGCCAAATGATTGGTGTAATACCTGTTGATCAACAATAACGGACGAACATATTTCAGCCGAGTGGTCTGCACCAACTCGAACAACGGCAGCTGCGGTATCATCACAACTGCTTTCCAGGCCTAAGACTATGACACTCGTCATTATTTAAAATTATGCAAATTAATATACAAAATATGCCTCTTGCCAAGCGTGTTGAATTTAAACAATCAACAATAATTTTGAATGTTCGATGTGAAGGGAAAATGTAAGTCAAAAATGAAAGTGATATTTCCATCAATTCAATGCAGTTGGTACACTAGTATTGTCTCTTAAAGCGCTTAACTGTTCGTTCAAGCAGTGATAACAATAATCGATTCTGACCTGTTGGGATAATCTAACAAGTCGCTCATTTATTTGAAATGATAGGTTGAAAATTCTAATTATGGTGCATTCATCAAAAATAGGAGGCTTATATACTTAAATCTACAAACACTATAAGTGGTGTAAATAATCAGAAATTTGCTGATTACTTTCTATATTTGGTAGTTTGTTTACTTAAGTATATAGTCTCCTTCAATAAAATTATCCCCTCTTCAGCTTCGGATTTTGAAATCATCATTATATGATAAAATGTTCATCGATTCACCGAACGCTTACCGAATTGTAACTGTTTCAATTAAACGGCGGTAACATGCGGATATTTATCCTTATCGATAAATGAGTGACGATAAAAACCACCAATTTTGCAGCTTTTGTTAATGAATATTCAAATAATGCAAGATCTCATTATTCAGCTTTGTTTAAGTAATTCTTGCTACCTTTGCGAGTGTCGCTAACCGCTTACGCATTTTCTATCATTGAAACTGAAAAAAAAGTCATAAGATTTTTCTTATGTTTCTTTGTTCAAACCGGTCAAATCGTGGCTCAGTTGCATCAGACGCGATACGTTTGCATCATCAAGCGCCAATGGGTTTGGGTCAAGTAACATATCCTCGTAAATATACTTGCCCGAGATAATCTCATATTGTGGATCAAGAGCCGCGCAAAGAATGCGTTCACCACCCACCCATGTTGGGGCGGCAAGCCCTCCGAACAATTGGATGAATACCTTCTCAAAACCTTTGGCGTGACGTAAAAGGTTGGTCTGGATGTACCCCGGATTTAGAGCGTTAACGGATACTGTGCTACCAGTAAGCCGTGTCGCTAAATCACGCACATGCATGATCATATACAATTTTGCTTGTGCATAAGATTTCAGCATTGACCAAGAATTATTCTCAAAATGCAGATCGTCCAATTGAAGTTTAGCAAAATTTTGGGTTGCAGAAGTGACATGGATAATGCGAGCATTGGGTGTCATCTTGATCCGCTCAAGCAAGAGCTCTGTTAGCAAAAACGGCCCAAGATAATTGACTACAAAATTCATCTCGTAGCCGTCGGATGATAGTCTACGTTCTGACAAATTGGCCCCTGCGCAATTAATTAAGAAGTCGACCCGGCCATGTCTTTGCAGAACATCATCAGAGGCCTTTCGCACATGATCCAATGATCCAATATCGCATTCTACGATTGAAAATTGTCCCCGACTTCCCGCCGCTTTGATATCGGTCTCTACTGCCCGCGCTTTTTCCAAATTCCGCCCAAAAAGACAGATATCAGCACCCATCTCCGCGAAGCGTTCAACGGCAACGCGTCCCATACCATCTGTACCGCCCGTAAAGACCACTACTTTACCCGATAATTCAACATTGGTCAGCTTATCTGTTGTCTTTCGAGCAAAGAAGGTATCCAACCACGATTTTCCAAACGGTTTTTTCATATTGAGTCCTTGAAATAGCTCCACAATATTGTTGTATAGTCGAAAGTGTTCCGTATGCACGCGATATATAATCGTTTCTCTTGCATAAAAGACCGTTGGAGCAAAATTTTGGATGTGAGTTTAGATCAATTAATGATGAAATGAAAAAATGATTTGAAGGTTAATATACACTTCAGACATTTGTAGTCTTTTGAAGTTAAGTATAAAGTAAGCGTGGGTGCCCTGCGCCGTCGTTCCAAATCGCTTGTGGAACAATACAAAATTGGTCATTAGTGGCCAAAAGCCTGTTTCTTGCAGTGACAAAAGCCACTCTATAATGAGGTACTTGCAAAACTCTACATTTAAGCGAATTTTTCCCGCTTTCGGGCATTTTTTTGAAAAGCAGAATGGACATGTCGCATTTCTTCATCTATGAAAAAAAGAAACCACAACACAGAAAGGAAATCACGACATGTCCTTATCTTCATCTATATCATATCTCTGGAACCGATTTCAAGGGGAATTATTTCCTGCGTTGAGCACGGAACTCGGCCCCTTGAATGAGAAACACCAACGCTTTGTCGCCGCCCTTGATCTGCAACCGGTCGAAACGTTCTTTCGCA
>JAPORV010000160.1 GCA_026710055.1 Aestuariivita sp. | reverse complement strand
TGGGGTCAAAGGACATCCGTCTCTCCGAGAAAATAGAGGGAGAGGGGTACAGGACCATCCGAATCGAGTGAAGCCCAGAATCCAAGATAGAGAATAAAATTTAAAAATCAAACACAATCAATCGGTTAAAGAAATATTACCCACCTCATTCCCGCATCAAATGAGACCATAATTTAAGTTAATGCCATTGGGGGGGGGGTCTTGGTTCTTCCGAGTGAATCACCCTTTTCGCGTTCCTTTGCCTAATTTGCGGAGATATCCTAACCTAAGCAGATGCATAAAGCCTTGATTCAAGAGGCGGATTAGGGGACGGTTGTTGGGCATGTATCACGGGATGGGGCGGCGATTGAAGCGCGCGAGACGCCCCTGAAGAAGCAAAAGTCCGCGAACAAGAAGAAGAAAAAGCGCGGGCACCCGCGCAAAGAGGAGAAGCGCACCGTTGAGCCGACACGGTTGGCGGTGCCGTTGACCAGTACTTGATCGCTTGCAGATATGATGGCGGCTCTTTCTCGCGCGTGTGATACAGGCACAAAACGCCATGCCAAGAGGCATACGGTGAGTTGACATGGCGGTAAATTTTATATTGATGCGGCGGACGGGGACATTCCTGTGAGCTGTGTGCGATCTTCCGCGTCACTGCATGACAGTCAAGCGGCGATTGTGTGAACTCGGATGAGTGCTGAGCGTGTTTCCACTTGTGATGAACGGATGGATGCAGCCTATGATTGTGCGGAGACTCATCAGCATGCTACTCAATCAGGGCATGTAGCGATGATTGACCCAAGCCCCGTCGGCATAAGGCGTTGAGGGAACATCTGAACTGTGAGGCGTTGGCCTGACGGTCAGCCGATAATGTTGATCCGTCAAAAGAGCGTTTCAGCAACGATCGAGTGTTAAGCATGTAAATGCGGCGTTAAAGGACAGTTGTGGCGGTCGCCATTTACGGGTTCGGGGTGCCGCGAAGATTGCGTATCATTTGTTTTTCGGTCTCTTTGCGATGACTGGTGATCAGTTGTTACGACTGCACGTCTGATCACAGTACTCTTTCATTTTGTCTTTAGCGTCGAGGCGCAGGCCGTCAACGAGTTCCGCTTGCGCGGGCATTGGTATGATGCGCAATATGTTGAAGATTTCTGCTGATTTTGTGGAAAAAATCATCTTCTAAAGCCTGCATTTCTAGAGCGATTGCTGATGTTTTGAATACGCAATTATTCCGCCACCACATATAAAATTTCCATCGATTTTTGCAAATGACTCTTCAGTTAAAAATAATCACCAGCCTTCACCAGCACGAAAAGTGATACTGATGTCTAATTTTTAAGAGCTTATATACATTACTTGATAAGGATAAAACCGTATCGCCAAACAGCATCAATCAGGACGAAATACGGAGAATGTGAATCCAGTAAAGGGTTGATCGACTATATCAATCCCTACTTGTAGGGAGGAATGGCCTATGCCAAGTGATGTATATAAGCCCTGAAATAAAATTAACCAAGACAACCACGTTAAGCGAAACGCCGTTATGCGTATGCTAGACAACACCGCTTTTAAATATATCGAAGCCTTTGCTGGTGCAATCGTCTTAGCCGGTCCATCAAGTGGTTCGGAGGTCTCCAGACTCTGAATTACGTTCCCTTACCCACTTCAAAGTAGGTAAAAATTATGTAAAAATAGAGGTGAGTAGTTATGATTTCTGATTATGAATTGCGTCAATAACCCTCCCTACTTCTGTCTGAAGTGTCCTTAGTGCATCTCCCGTGCTTGTGCGAGCCGTGCGCTGACCAACGAATTGGGACACTGTTTCATCCAAACTCGCAATTTCTTTCTTGTAAAATTCTTCATCGAATTTGTCAAGTCGAGACCAAAAGTCTTCTTCGCACACGCGAACCGCTTTTCGATATTCGACACGAATGCAATCCCTTAGTTCGTTGATTCGCTTCCGATCTTTCTCTTGTTGTTTATCCTCTGTTACCTGACCAACAACCGCCAATACGGAAGTAACAACTCCCATGAACCGCGCAACGTTTCCCATTGTTCTTGCCACCTTGATGGCTCCCCACGGTTTGAATTTCACCCCGAAATACTTACCAACTTGGTATATAATATTATGTGCTTGGCTCCCTCGGGCCGCAGTAGCAGAACCGATCTTCGCACCCGTGACCGTGCCAGTCGTCCAACTTGTAACTGATTTAGCGATAGCACTTCCAACTTTGCTGATTTTATTAACGTTTGATGGTAAGTTTGACGATTCTACTTGCGTTGGTACCTGCCGTTCGAACTCCAGTCCTTGCTTCTCTGTTTCATCATCGAAGCTCTGCGCCGTATTGCTCTGAAAATCAATTAATTTGCGAGCTAATGGGCTGTTATCCAGTGCTTCAAGTTGACGGAGTAGATCATTCAATTCTCCCTTAATTACCGAACTTGCGTCCTCTTCGAGCTGTGACCATCTCTCTCCAGCTCGGTGTTGGTTATTCTCATTATGATTTTTTAAGCGTGCTTCTGTAGTCTCCGGCTTTATCGATTCAGCGACTTCGTCGCCATATAACACAATATCGGACGTAGCGGCCGCCACCAACCCTTTGAGTGAGTCACGGAGGCGTGTTCTTGAAGAATTATACGCCCTCCTCTTTCGATAAAGCAATTCTAGCGTAGCGCGCTCTTCCGGCCTGTCAACAGCGAGGAGTGCCATGCTTTCCTGCGCGACTGTTCTCATTCCAAATAGTGGAGTCGAAATCTTTCCCATTAAGCCCCGATCGTCGACGAAGCTGTTTAGGGCAGCGACAAAATCGTCAAACGCTCCGATCTCAAGCAACTGAGTACGGTCGGCGGGATCGGTCTCATTTTGTGCCTCAATGAAGGAGAGCGCGTCAATGAAAGTCGTCCTAAACTTCTCGAGAGATAATGGTTTTGTTACCTCTTCAAGATCAGGTCGCATGATCTCATCATTTCCTGCACTCTGTCCCATCTTATTGACCACCAATAAAGTCTCATGCTCCTTTTTTCTGTCGAACATCAATGCTCGGAAGTGCCTTCCGATCACATCATCAAAAAGCTCGCTAGTGATTACGAATATAAGGAGGTGTGCACGATCAATAGTCTGATAAGTATCGTCGTCGTGGTCTTGATTACCGGCGTGAATGCCGGGAGTGTCGAGTAAACAAATATCATTCCAATCGTAGGCTGTCACCTTATCTGTGCATACGTCAGCATCAATAGGAACGTCTTCTTGTCCGGTGAGAGCGCTGATAATCGTGCTTTTGCCGGCATTATATTGCCCAACGAAGGCAACAGTGAGTATAGCTTTCGTCTCCTGCAAGACAGGCACATTAGCAACGAGCGCACGTACTTTCTCATCGTCAGATTTTCCGAGTATATTGATCAGGCGGGTGCGAAAGCTTGAAGCCTGCGAGAGACGCTCAGAAAATTCGAAATATGAATCGCTCATGTAGTTTCTTCCGCTTTGCAATGAATTCGAATGTTGAGGAGGCGGTTGGCAAGCGCAACGTTATGACCGCACTTCCCGATCGCTCGCGCCATTTCTCGTTCTGGCAAATGCGCAAAAACATTGTTTTGTTTGCAGTCGATCATCTCTGGTGATACCAAACCTGGCGTCAGAGCACTAGCGATCATTTCCCGAAACGTAGCGTGCTCAATCCCATCAATATCTTCATTCAATGCCTTACTTACCTCTCTGCAAAAGGCGGCGGAGGTCTCCCTATCAGACCAAGTGAACTTAGTACGAACCCCTGGATCGCGGGCAACGTTGCTGATGTTATTTTCAGCTACGGATTCGCCTGCAAATTCTCCGGTTCTCACGAGAAGTCGACGATTAATTGCTGTCGTTTCAGAATCAATAGCAGAGGCAGTAGTCTTGAGTTCACGGGCAATATTAAACATTCCAGAATAAAGTTGCCGGGTGTCGTGGCGAACGACACGGACTAGCCTAGCTGTGATATTATAATAGAACCACCCCTTGACCTCATTTGCGACTTTTCGCTCCATAATGTGAATTTCCCTGCGTAACTGCCTCGCGGCCAGTTCTTTATGTCTCAGTAGCTTTGTCTCCCGATCTTTAAAGAGCCAAGAAAGAGCAAAAGTACCTAGAGCGACGGTTCCCGCAATCCAACCAACGGGATTCCAGAAATTTGCACTTCCGATAATCATTGCGACGCCACCAACGGTAGTCGCACCAGTAGATGTCCAACGCAATGTTCGCTTAACATCCCAGGAATCGTACTGCGCGATATTGCCCACGTCAAGGGCGACCCCCAACTCTAAATCCACCGATACTTTTCGATTAAACTCTTCAAGGTGTGACATAACTTCATTATGGAGTTGCTGACTAAAATCACGCACCCAGCGATCAAGTCCCACGTCCTCAACTCGTTTCCGCCAACGGGAACTAACATCTGGTTTCTCAATGTTCTCATCGACGAACGAAGAAATCTGCCTTGCGAGAGGGCTTAGTATGTCTTTCGTCTGATACTCAATGCGATTGTTCACATTTCCAATATAATCATCAAGCCACACATCCAATGTTTCGAACTTGTCCTTGAGATTACAAGCACTTTCGCGAAGTAACTTTCCCTGCTTGAGCAGTTCTGATTCAAGGTTCATCAATTGAATTACAGAATCATCAAGAATCGTCTGAACTCGTCGGATTGGACCACTTTGCTTAACCTCTTCAGTCAAGACCCGAAGAAGGTGATCGATCCCGCTCGCCGCATGAAGCATATTAGCTGAAGCCACATGTTCCGGTCTGGTCGCAAGAAATGCGGCTTGAGCGTGAATGGGGACTATCGCCACCTTGCGCATTCTCAGTTTATCAGAGGCCAATTTTCGGATTCGATCCTTATGTCCCTTAACCGCCTGCTCATCAAGAAAGCGCTCCGGCGATTTAAGAAACCGCTTGAGTTGAACTGACTTTTCGAGGTCATACTTGACATTTAACACAAAAATCATTGGCTTGTTCTTGTCAAGCAACTCTCTCATTACCTGAAACTCGGAGTCTTGAAAGCCGTTAGAACTCACCAAAAACAGGAGGACATCACTTTCGCCAATTACAGACATAGCACATTCACGATCCTCTTCCCCTTTATATGCACTGATCCCGGGAGTATCAAAGATTTGTAGGTAGTTCCAATCGTACTCTCGGATGTCACGCGTCGTGCGTTGGCCGCCCTTTCCTATAGTCTCGCCATTTCCTCTCATGATCGCTTCGCGGATTGTACTCTTTCCCGCCATTGTTTTGCCGAAGAGAGTCACCGTGAACTTCGACAGTCGTGCTTTCTTTCGTGTAAGTGAATTCGAAGTTGACTCAAGCGCACCAGATATCATGTCGTCGAGACCCTGGGCTAACTCACTTAAACGCAGCCCGGCGTCAATGGTCTCCGTCGCCTTGTAAGTTGCCGATCCGGCCTCAATGGTACGCATTCGTTTCCGGAGGTTTAGAAGGGATGTACGCACCCGATTAAGTGAAGCAGAGGCATAGCTATGCTCCTGTTCCGCTGTCGTCGCGCAGAACTTGAGTGCCTGCCTGTAGTTATCTCCCATGGCACCATGATCCCTTTTAAAACAAACCTGAAAATTACCGTCAAACTAAACTTCCCTGAGGTTTTTATTAACTTTTGGGAAAATGTCAATGAAGTCAGAGCGTGAGACCGTATTTTACATCATTTGCCTTTATTTTCCTGTCCATGTAAATTATTGATCACTATGTTACATGAAGAAAATAAATAGTATTATATTCCACTATGTTGGCATTTTGTGCCTGACAATGCATGAAATATCCTTCGTGTCCTGTTCATATCTGTTGAAACCGTCAAAAACCGCATATCCCCGCCCGCCATTCTCTTCCGGGAAAGCGACTGGGATCAAACCGCCCAAAAGTCGCGCAAGCGTGCCCTCGCCACTCTCTCCAAACTTTCTCCACAGGTGATTGACGCGTTTCGTGCATATCTCAAGGGGCATGTCGCCCGTCCTCTCGAAGACGCGTTTGATGTCATCGCTGCCCTTCCCCATGGTGCGGTGGCCGCTGTTCCTGAGACAGTGCGCCAGCTGGGTCTTGATACCCTTATTGATCCGAAACCCGATCTCTTTCGCGACCTTGGTGTGGCGATGAAGGCCACACTCGCCACCGCACACGGATTCACGGCCGACACCGCGCGGGATAGTTTGGAGATGATGCTCAATCCTGGTGAGAGTGATGAAGGTGACTTTTATGGGGCAATGGACCGGCTTGTCGCGGAACAGGAGCGTCTTGAACGGGAGTGAGCAACGCGGCATCTTGATGAGCATGCGCTGGCGTTATGGGACCTCACCTCGACGTGGGTTGAAGGTACGCAATGTGATCTGGCACAGTTTGGATATTCACGGGATGGGAAACGGCGGAAGAAGCAGATGGAGTGTGGTCTCTTGTGTGATCGTGACGGGCGTCCCCTTGCGGTGGAGGTGTTTGCAGGGAATACGGCTGACCCCAGCACTGTGCGCGACGCTATCGAACGGGTAAGGGAGCGGTTTGCACTCAAGCAGGTGGTGTTGGTGGGTGACCGTGGGATGTTCAAGGATGCTCGCATCCGCAAAGAGCTGCAACCTGCCGGACTGGATGAGATCAGTGCGCTCAGAGCACCTGTCATCCGCACCCTCGCAGACAAGGGGGTGTTACAACCCTCATTGTTCGATGCCCCCTCGTGGAAGTCACCTGCCCTGATCTCTTCCCTGAAGAACGGTTGATCATTTGCCGCAACCCCCTTCAAGCGGTAGAGCGGGCAGACACCCGTGAGGTGCTGCTCACGGTGACGGAACAGGCTGTTCATCAGGTGTGGCAGGCCACCCAACGCGCCCGTCAGCCTCTTCGCGGCATCACAGCGATCACTCTGTGCCTTAAGAAGGCTCTCACCGCCTAAAAACAATGAAGAAGCACTTCATGATTGACGTTCACAAAGAGAGCTTGACCTGCCAATGTAATACGCACAACATTGAAACGGAAGCTGCGTATGATGGTTTTGATGTGATACGCACCCATCTCCCCGAACGGGACATGAGTGCCTCTGAAACGGTCACAGCTTACACATCACTCTCCCGCGTAGAACAGGCCTTTCGATCAATGAAGACGATTAACGTGAAAGTCCGCCCCCTCTTTCACTATCGTGGGCGCCGTGTCCGAGCGCATGTGCTGTTGTGTATGTGAGCATATTATGTTGAGTGGCAGTTGCGGCAGCGTTTCACACCTCTTTTGTTCAACGATGCGGAACGCCATGTGCTCAGAACCAATGATGTTATCCGTTCAGACCCCACACCAAACAAAACCGCCACGAAGCGCACAACATCTGGATATCCCGTACAAAGCTTCCAGAGTCTGATGGTTCATCTAGCTAGTGTCTATAAAAAAACCTAAAAATCAGTATTAAAACGCTGAATAACTTGACTCTTTTGTCGTTTTTCTCTGGCGAAGATTGC
>JAPORV010000126.1 GCA_026710055.1 Aestuariivita sp. | reverse complement strand
CCCGCATCAAACTCAAGTCCCTCTACCCATCAATACAATAAAAATGGTATACTAGCCGAAAATTGAATTTTTAGAGATTTATCATAATTCGCAAAAAAAATCACGACAATTTAAGAAGGCGTGTCATTACAATTAATCTATCATTATCCGATGACAGAGAACGCCTTTAATCAAGACAAACGCGAAATTAATCTTGAATTCACCCGGGGTGTCACAAACTTTGATACATCGCCACCTAAATTTGCGATTTCTTTAACCAATTTGGATGCGATAGCTTGATGTCGCGTTTCTGCCATCAGAAAGACAGTTTCAACTGTATCATCAAGTGCGCGATTCATACCTACCATCTGAAATTCATATTCAAAATCCGCAACTGCTCGTAAACCGCGAACTATAACGCTAGCACCGACTTTCCGTGCACAATCAATCAATAATGTTTCAAATGGATAGACAATAATTTCAACTTTTACAGTTGAAACCAAATTCCTACATTCTGACTTGATCATCTCCACCCGATCATCCAATGAGAATAACGGGGCCTTATCACTATTTACTGCAACGCCAACAACCAAGCGATCTACCAGAACGGTTGCACGTCGAATAATATCAATATGACCTAATGTGATAGGATCAAAAGTCCCCGGATATAAACCGATGCGCACGCAAAAATCCTTATTTATGAACAAAAAGGCTACAGAAAGCTAACATATAGTTAACAATTCAGGTTCAAAAACCCATTATCATACTCTCAAGAGCATCTTTTTCCATTGATAATTCGCTCAGACGGGCTTTTACAGCATCTCCAAGGGTAATCAACCCGATTAATTTATCATTATTAACAACTGGCATATGCCGAAATCGGCCTTTGATCATTTTTTGCATTACTTCTTCCGCGCTTGTGTGAGATTCACATGTTTGCAAATCTTTCGTCATTAACTCATTTACAGTACGATTAAGACAGTTTGCACCAGTTTTAGCAAGTTCCCGCACGATATCACGTTCAGATAGAATTCCTTCAGCAGATATGCCATCAAATGAAACAATAACTGTTCCTATTTTTTTTTCCGCCAATACCTTAATTGCTTCTACTATCAAACTGTTCGGGTTAATTGTAATTACATCTGAAGTTGTTTTTGAATTAAGGATTTGCTGAACCTGCATTTGCTAAACCTCCCTATTTTGATTGCTACGAGACAAAATCCATGACAGCCGCAACTATGTCAAGAGTGGGTTGATAACATTGATTCTCGCGTGATCAGATAATTTTTGCCATTTTCTCAATCGAAAAATTTATCATATAATAAATATGAAAACTTTAAAAGGATCCTAATGAAAAGTTCAAACGTCTCTTCCGACTACAGATTTACTTTGTTAAACAAATCGCCTATTACCGAATGAATTCCATATCAGTCAAAAATATGTTAAAATTTAATGAATTACATTTTTTAGTTGCGTAGGTATTTTTTCATTAATAAATGGACAATTTCGCACTCAAATATTTTGGAATAAAAAATGGAACAACTCTCACACTACATAAACGGATCGCGCATTAGTGGAAGTTCAGGTCGCTATGGCGATGTCTTAAACCCTGCTACAGGTGAAGTTCAAGCTCACGTGCCACTCGCTAATTCACAGGAAATAGATAACGCTGTCACCTTCGCTAAAACAGTGCAACCTCAATGGGCTGCAATGAATCCGCAACGCCGCGCAAGAGTGATGATGAAGTTTGTTTCTTTGTTGGAAAAAAATATCGATAGTTTAGCAGAAGTTTTATCACGTGAACACGGTAAGACATTACCAGATGCCGCCGGTGATATCCAACGTGGTCTTGAGGTTGTAGAGTACTGTATCGGGGCACCACAACTCTTGAAAGGCGAATTTACCGATAGTGCCGGTCCCGGCATAGATATGTACTCAATGCGACAACCGCTTGGTGTTACAGCGGGTATTACACCATTTAATTTTCCAGCAATGATTCCAATGTGGATGTTTGCGCCATCGCTGGCTTGCGGCAATGCATTTATTCTCAAGCCGTCAGAGCGAGACCCATCAGTGCCGCTAATGCTAGCAGAATTAATAGAACAAGCAGGCGCACCCAAAGGTCTTTTACAAGTTATTAACGGTGATAAAGAAGCCGTTGACGCTATTCTTCAACACCCAGAAATTCAGTCTATAGGATTTGTTGGCTCAACCCCTATTGCCGCATACATTTATGCACAAAGTAGCAAATATGGGAAACGAGTTCAATGCTTCGGTGGCGCAAAAAACCATATGATCGTTATGCCAGATGCAGATATAGATCAAGCGGCTGATGCACTTGTTGGATCCGGGTACGGTGCTGCTGGAGAACGTTGCATGGCGATTTCAGTTGCAGTTCCTGTTGGTGATGAGACAGCAAATCAACTCATTGAAAAGTTAATTCCACGTATTGAAAAATTAAAGGTTGGTCCATTTACTTCCGGTAACGATGTTGACTACGGCCCTGTCATTACCGCAGATGCCAAGAAAAAAATTGAACAACTTGTAGAAACTGGTATAAACCAAGGCGCTAAGCTAGTCGTTGATGGACGAGGATTTAAATTGCAAGGATATGAGAATGGCTTTTTTATTGGGCCTCATCTATTTGATCATGTAACAACTGAAATGGACATATACAAAACGGAAGTTTTTGGTCCTGTTTTGTCTACTGTCCGTGCCGATTCTTATGAAACAGCCATAAATATTGCGATGGACAATGAATTCGGTAATGGCGTTGCCATTTTCACACGTGATGGCGATACTGCGAGAGATTTTGCCAATCGCATTAATGTTGGCATGGTGGGAGTAAATGTCCCAATCCCAGTTCCCCTCGCCTACCATACCTTCGGTGGTTGGAAGAAATCTGTATTTGGAGACCTCAATCAACATGGGCCTGATGCTTTTAAATTCTATACTCGAACAAAAACCATAACAGCACGCTGGCCATCCGGAATTAAAGAAGGTGGTGAATTTACTATACCAATTATGGAATGAATCAAAGCACATGAAATTCAATTGATACATAACATAGAAGTAACGACCAATTTTTTGGTTTAAGTCTTCAGATTAACAAATGATCTGATTGAATGTGTGCGCAGGAATAAGAAAATTTTTCCAGAAAGAAATTTATACTATCATGTCTCATTCTAAATTTTCGCGTCGTTCCATGCTCGGCGGTATTGCTGCTACATTATCTGTTCCTTCAATTATTGAAGCGCAAGAGCCCATTAGCCCGGCTGTTGAAGGTCCTGCCATACCGGAACGTAATACATCATTTTTTCAAAGACGGTATTGGCGAGACTATTTCAGCAATTTGCGGTTAGGTTGCATCCTATGTGATATCTCCGGGCGTGCCGTCCATTTTTGGACATCAGACGAGACATACCGACTTTATCCATCTTCTGTTCCGATGACTGATGAACTAACGCGCCGCGGTCGTACCCATATCGCGCGTATGAAATTAAACCCATCCTGGACACCTACAGAGCATATGAGAAAAGAAGACCCTACGCTACCGACCTTCATGCCACCTGGACCCGAAAATCCACTTGGCACGCATGCTTTATATCTTACGTGGCCAGCGTACCTCATTCATGGAACACATGACACACGAAAAATCGGTCGCCAAAGTTCCTCTGGCTGCATTGGCCTTTATAATCAACATATCAAGCAACTCTATGATCTGACAAAGATCGGAACCCAAGTTCTGATACTTTAGTAACTATTTTCTAAACCAAGCTAACATGCTAGATGGAGCTGAATATGCAAAATAGTTTTTCAATAGGCGTTGAAGAAGAATATTTGTTGGTTGATCGAGATTCTTTAGCTCTGGCAGAAGCACCCCCTGAACTTATTGAGAAATGCAGTGAGGAGATTGAAGGACAAGTCAGTCCTGAGTTTCTCCAATGCCAAATTGAAATAGGTACAAAAGTATGCAGAAATATATCTGAAGTACGTGATGACCTTAAAAGATTGCGTACTTGTGTCGCCAAACATGCCTCGCAATTAAATCTTGCCCCAATAGCAGTATCTTGTCATCCGTTTGCTGACTGGAAAGAACAGCGCCATACAGAGAAAGAGCGTTATGCAGACCTGAGTAAAGCACTCGGCAGTGTTGCCCACCGTTTATTGATTTGTGGTATGCATGTACATATCGGAATTGATGACGAAAATTTACGTATTGACCTATTACCACAATTGAGTTATTTTTTACCTCATTTATTGGCATTATCAACATCATCACCTTACTGGCAAGGTAGCGATACTGGACTTGCATCATATCGTTTAACTGTTTTTGATAACTTACCACGCACAGGCCTACCACCGCACTTTTCAAGTTGGGCGGAATATAAACAAACAACGCAAGTCTTAATTAAACTTGGAATAATTGAAAATACGACTAAAATATGGTGGGATCTTAGACCTTCATATCGTTTCCCAACACTTGAAACACGCATTATGGATGTATCACCAAAACTTGAGCATTCACTATCTCTTGCGGCAACGGTTCAGGCAATCTGCCGTATGCTCTGTAGATTGCGTTCACAAAATTTAAAATGGCGTGAGTATGATCGCTTTCTGATTTCGGAAAATCGTTGGCGTGCACAGCGTTATGGTATTTCTCAAGGATTGATTGACTTTGGAGATGGAAAAATCAAACAAATGAACGATCTCGTTGACGAACTAATTGATCTTTTAACAGAGGATGCAGAATTTTTAGGCTCCGTTGACGAGATCATTGCATTGCGTGAAATACTTGCAAACGGTACAAGTTCTACACGTCAACGCAGAGTTTATGCAGAAGCAGAAAAGTGCGGTCAGGAACCTGCAAAAGCAGTCGTGAGACATTTAATTGATGAGTTTCACGCTGATCTTTAGTAACGATCTTTTCTTATCCAAAATTTCTTTTTTAAAGACACTATTGAGAATCATGTCAGCCAACATACGATTTCTATTAAACGCTCAATGAAACTAGGGCACATGGACATCTGCTTTTGACCGATTCTAGATTTTTATTAAGTTCATTCTCAGAGTCGCCCAGATAAGAGACGGTGTCAGACGATTGAGAGAGCAGAACAATGAACATGGATCAGACCGTTTTGACGGATAATATGTGGGAGCGGATGGCACCGCTTCTTTCGGGAAAGGCGACTGGTCTCAGACGGACGGCGGATCACCGCCTGTTTCTTGAGGTCGTACTGTGGCGGTTTTGCACGAGATCGCCGTGGCAGTGTCTACCAGCAGTATCGCCAGTGGGTGCAAAAGGGTCTTTTGGGGCGCATTTTAAGCATCTTATCGGAGGATTTCGATGTGTCTGCCGTATCGGTGGATAGAACAATCATTTAAGGGCATACGAAGGCCTTCGGATCCGAAAAAGGGGAGCACACGACAGCATCGGCCGCTCAAAGGGTGGTTTGACAAGTAAGATTGTGGCGGTCATGAATGCGATTGGCAAACTAATTCGTTTTGTTGTTTTACCTAGCCAGAGCCACGACATGCTGGCGGTTCCTGCGCTTTTGAATGATCTCTCATGTGAGAGGTTGATCGGCGATAATGCTTTTGACTCGGACGCATTACTCGTGGGTCTCATAGACTACGAAGCATAGGCGGTGATTCCTCCGAAGACGAACCGAAATGTTCACCGGATCTTCGACCAGAACCTGTATCGGGAAGGAAATCGGATTGAGAATATTTGTCTCTGCAATCAAAGCGTTTCGGGCGATTACGACGCGATACGACGAGACGGCATCCAGCTTAGTGGCGGGCATTCATCCGGTTGCAGGGGTCATCGCCGCACAATAAATGTCAACGTGCTCAAGTATAGAATTCGTATTGTATTGATAAGTAGGGGGACTTTGGCCAAGACCTCATCATACAACAATGCGGTGTTGTTTGCCAATGTTGCCGCCGGTCGGCGTGTTTTCCCCATAAAATTGGGCAGTCCGCAAGGCTGCGTCACGCCATAGGTTTTGATATCACGTTGGCCAACCGATCACTGCCAATACTCAACCCTTGTTTGACGACCGCGCATACCATCATCTGCCAAAACTTCATCCCGGGTGACCATTTTCGAAGTCAACTTGGGAACTATAACACTCATCAATCAAACCGAGAACAGTATTACGGGTTTCACCATCGCACCACCATGCTTGCAAGGCAATGCACAAGTACTTGGCACCAAGGCAATCCCCGGACTTTTCGCTACCCGATGTTGATGTGCGTTGAGTGACGCCTACTGAGTGGCTCCGCTTTGACGCGCTGATGAACGCGCGTCATGATCCAGGGTTCTGGCGGTTTGACGGCGTGGCAGAACGGGGCCTTCAAGTTCGTGCTTCACGACCGATTGATGGGATGAAAGCTGGACCCGCAGTATGAGCGTTTGGACATGATCCCGAACAACACTCGGTTCTTCCTGCGACAGATAACACATCGTCTGTTCGGGGACCGGTTCGCGCCCTTTGGTTATCAAGCCCTACTGGCAAAGAACTTTTGTGATCCGTCCCCATTCGAGGGGACAATGGACACGGGCGTCCCACTGGAATAACCTCGGCAGGACGAAAGAGTTCTTCCGCGCAAATGGGAACAATACCAGCCCGGAGGGCATCCTCAAGGATATGGATGATGCCAGAATGTGACACGGCGGCTCGCCTTGCCCCACAGGATATTCCCCCCTTGCGCCGGACGTAGGAACGCCAACACAGCGTTACCAGCGTCCGCACGCGCCCACATGAAAGGCTGTATGGCTACCCGCCGTGTTCGCTCGCACATTCACCCAAGCACAGCCCGAAGCCATCAGAGTAGCGCAAAACCAGACGACCGGCCTGTCTGTATCCGTCTCGACACCCACCCTGTCCTGCCATCCGCCCATAATACTCACAAACGAGTGATCATATATAACAGTTTTTCCAACGTGGGATCCGCCTTTTTTTACATTAAAATAGAAAAAAGACTTTTGCAGAGGCCTGACTACTTTCCAAGGCAATGCGATCAGCGTCCTAAAAGAACATTACGAAAACCCCTCAACTCAAGAGGCAATTAGTTAGTGTCTATTAAAAAAATCCCCTTTTCTGACGCCTGCCAAAAGACGAATATGAATATTTTTCATCATCATATCAAACTCATGGGGCTTATATACTTCAATAAAAAAACACTATAAGTGGTGTAAATAATCAGAAATTTGCTGATTACTTTCTATATTTGGTAGTTTGTTTACCTAATTATATAATCTCCAAACTTATTGAGGAATTTGATCATTCAACCGCCGATTACCCAACGGCCAGTGGCCTCAACGGGCCGACATTTCCGCTAAAATGACGCAGCAGACGGACTCCGCCTGTCCGGTCAGAAACGATGGTCGTGAACGGCGCTGGTTTGGCTACGCGGCGCGACATTGTTGGCGCTTCAGACGCTCTCGCTCCTTCTCACGAATAAAACGTCCCAGCCGC
>JAPORV010000327.1 GCA_026710055.1 Aestuariivita sp. | reverse complement strand
GTTTCTTATTGTGATGAACTGATGGATGCCGCCTATGATTGTACGGAGAGTCATCAGCATGCTTCTCAATCAGGGCATGTGGCCATCATTGACCCGAACCCTCGCCGGAATGCGGCCCTGCAAGAGCATCTGCGTCTTGAGGCCCTTGCTTGACGCTCAGCGGGTCATGTTGACCCGTCCAAAGAGCGGTTCAAGCAACGCTCCCGTGTTGAGCGAGTGAACGCGGCGTTAAAGGACAGCTATGGGGGTCGTCATCTCCGGGTTCGGGGTGCGGCGAAGGTTGCGTGTCATTTATTTTTCGGTATTTTCGCTCTGACTGTTGATCAGTGACGAAGACTGCGCACCTGACAGCTCCGTTTATTCTGTTTTTGGCGTCGAGGCACATGCCGTCGACGGGTTCCGCTTGCGCGGATGTTCATATTTTGCCCACTATGTTGATGATGTGAGCTGATTTTGTCGAATAAATCGGTTTCAGGGGACTTGTATTCATCAAGCGATTGCTGAAATATTATCTCATCCTTCCTTCTTCCACCATCACATCTAAAATTTCCGCCGACTTTTGCAAGTGGCTCTAATTACAAGAATATATTGCCAACAAAAAACTTGAAAATAAGTTTACCCGATTCTCAAGCGATACGCAAATAAATGCAATAAGACATGTGTGAGTACATCTGCAGCGGTCTAAAGAAATTCCTTTTAATTTTCTTTAGTTGAATCAATTTCAATTGAATGTGAGCTCATGCGTTGGCGGTGTAGATGGCTTCTAAATTACAATAATTTGACCATGTTGCGCCTAGCGTAATGCTTGTCAGAATTTAGATAGCTTTTTGCTGTCAATAACAGATCGGAAGTAGATTTGAGATTTGTGTTCATTTGGGGTGGTGATTTTGAAAATCACTTCTCTGAACTTCATTTTGTGTCAAGAAGAGATCTAAAAAGAATCTGGAATAAATGATTTGAAGGTGTTTGAGTTCTTGAAATGAAATTAATGATATTTGTTTTTAAAACTGAACTTTAGGTGAGTCTGTCGTCAAAAGATTGATTTTGCAAAAAATGTTATCTGTTGTTAAGTGACAAATTATCCGAAAAGGTTCTATAGAATTCAAATCTGTCCAAAAACGGAGTTCTTGTATGACTTTTGACTATGATCTTTTTGTAATTGGAGGAGGCTCTGGGGGTGTTCGAGCAGCGCGACTTGCAGCACAAGATACCGGTGCTAAGGTCGCATTGGCGGAGATGAACCGGTACGGTGGCACTTGCGTCATTCGTGGATGTGTTCCCAAAAAGCTAATGGTGTTCGCATCGGAATTTTCTAAATTCCCGGAAGAGGCAAATGCCTACGGTTGGGATATATCGTTGGGTGTCTTCAATTGGAAAAAGTTTTCAACTCAGTTACACGCTGAACTTGATCGTTTGGAGAAAGTATATCAGAATTTGCTGACAAAAGCAGGCGTCGATATGTTTAATGCGCGGGCGACTATAATTAGCCCGCATAAAGTCAAACTATCCTCTGGCGTAGAAAAAACAGCCAAGCATATTCTTATCGCAACTGGAGGGCGACCAGTTCGGCCAGAAATCAAGAATGCTGATCTTGGAATAGTTTCAGATGATATTTTTGATCTTCCTGAGTTACCAAAGTCTGTGTTGATTGTCGGCGGTGGTTATATCGCTTGTGAGTTCGCTTGCATATTTCGTGGGCTTGGTGTTGATGTAACGCAATTCTACCGTGGTGAACAAATTTTGCGTGGCTTTGATGACCAAGCACGATCACTAATTGCAGAACAAATGCAGATTGACGGTGTAAATTTGCGCCTAGGCGAAAACATATCAGAAATGAGTAGAATCGGAATTGGGCAAGACAAACGCATTAAAGTCATTGGTACCACGGGATACAAAGGAACATTTGACCATGTATTGTTCGCGACAGGAAGACGGCCAAATTCAGATCACCTCGGGTTAGAGGCTGTAGGTGTTGAGATCGGGCAAAAAAATCAAATTGCGGTCGATGATTTTAGTCAGTCGTCGGTGCCGTCAATCTTTGCAGTTGGTGACGTAACCAATCGTGTGAATTTAACGCCAGTGGCGCTTCGGGAAGCTAATGCATTTGTTGATACCATATTTAAGGCTCAAAAACATCCAATGGATCATGCATTAATTCCAAGTGCTGTATTTACTCAGCCAGAACTTGGGACAGTTGGTTTAAGTGAAGAGAAAGCCCGCGAAAAAGAGGTTATCAACGTTTATAGTACATCATTTTATCCAATGCGCACTTCATTTGCCGGGAAGTCTAACCGCGCGATGATGAAGCTTGTTATTTCTAAAGCAACTCAAAAAGTATTGGGATGTACAATCGTAGCCCCTAACGCTGCAGAGATGATTCAATTTGCTGCCATTGCTATTAAAATGGGCACAACAAAGGCCGATTTTGATCGGACAGTCGCTGTTCATCCAACAATGTCGGAGGAAATTGTGACGATGCCAAGTTAATGGCAAATAGCTTGATATCTGAATAAAAAAACACAGATAAAGAACATATGTAAAACCTGAAATGATTTTTTAAGAGGCAAAATATGGCAGGCGACTTCGATGGCCCATGGGGAGGCGGTAAATCCTCAAATGACAATAAAAAGAAAGATCAAAATAAGAGTGATGGACGGCGGCCCAATGGTGACGGCACTCAAATTCCAGAATTTGACGACCTCGTAAGGAAAGGCCAAGAACAATTAAAAGTTTTGATGGGAGGTAGAGGAGGTTTTGGTCGTAAGGGTGGAGGTCTGTCAGGTGGCGGTGGTCCGAGATTGTCACGTGGGGTGATCGGTATTGTGGTGATACTAGTGTTATTAGTATGGGGGTTAGCTAGTTTTTATACAGTACGACCAGAAGAACAATCAGTTGAGCTTTTTCTAGGTGAATTTTCTGCAGTTGGTAATCCTGGATTGAACTTTGCCCCTTGGCCTATTGTAACAGCGGAAGTGATCCCGGTTACGCGTGAGCAAACAGAAGATATCGGCGTTGGTGGTAGAGGTTCAGACGCCGGGTTAATGTTAACTGGTGACGAAAATATCGTGGATATTGATTTCCAGGTTGTTTGGAACATTAATGATCCTGCCAAGTTTCTTTTCAATTTGCGTGATGCACGTCCGACAATACGTGCAGTCTCTGAATCAGCAATGCGTGAGATTATTGCGCAATCGGAATTAGCCCCTATTCTTAACCGAGACCGAGGCTCAATCGCTGGGCGGTTACAGGACTTAATTCAATCAACACTTGATAGCTATAATTCCGGCGTGAATATTATTCGTGTTAATTTCGACCGTGCAGACCCCCCAGCACCAGTAATTGATGCCTTCCGTGATGTTCAAGCAGCTGAGCAAGAACGTGATCGTTTGCAAAATGTTGCAGATGCTTACGCCAATAGAGTTCTGGCCGAGGCGCGTGGTGAAGCGGCTCAATTATTGGAAGAAGCAGAAGGTTATCGCGCTCGTGTCGTTAACGAGGCAGAAGGTGAAGCAAGTCGCTTTCTTGCCGTTTTTGAAGAATATTCCAAAGCTCCCGAAGTTACACGAAAGCGTTTATATTTGGAAACGATGGAAGAAGTTTTGGGGCGCGTAGATAAGATCATTCTTGATGAGAATAAAGACGGGGCTGGTCAAGGTATCGTTCCTTATCTCCCGCTAAATGAATTACGTAAGAATTCAAACCAAACGGGGACAAACTAATGAAATTTTTAATTCCGATTTTTATCATTATTGGTTTTGGCCTGATTTCAGCATTGTTTATCGTTGATGAACGTGAGAAAGCACTTGTATTGCAGTTTGGGCGTGTTGTTTCAATTAAGACTGAACCTGGTATGTATGTCAAGATTCCGTTGATTCAAGAAGTTGTTCGTTACGATGATCGTATTCTCAGTCGCGATATTGATCCGTTAGAAATTACGCCACTTGATGATCGACGGTTGGTTGTGGATGCATTCGCAAGATATCGAATTACTGATGTAAATAGGTTCCGGCAGGCTGTTGGCGTGGGCGGCATTCAAGCTGCAGAAACGCGATTAGACTCTATCCTGAGGGCTGAAACACGGGAGGTTTTGGGTTCTGTGAGCTCGAACGATATTCTGTCATCGGATAGAGCTGCATTAATGCTGCGAATTCGTAATGGTGCAGTTGAAGAGGCGAGAGCCTTAGGGGTTGAGATTATTGATGTCAGGTTAAAACGGACTGACCTTCCAGCGGAAAACCTTGATGCGACATTTGAACGAATGCGCGCCGAGCGTGAGCGGGAAGCAACAGATGAGCGTGCGCGCGGTAATGAAGCGGCACAACGCGTTAGGGCTCAAGCTGATAGAACAGTTGTTGAACTTGTTTCTGACGCTCAGAGGCAGGCAGAGATAGTCCGAGGTGAGGCAGATGCGCGACGTAATTCAATTTTTGCAAGTGCTTTTGGTCAAGATCCAGAGTTTTTTGAATTCTACCGATCTTTGACGGCTTATAACCGTGCATTGCAGGGTGAGAATTCATCAATGGTTTTAAGTCCTGACTCAGACTTCTTTAATTATCTGAAGTCACCTGACGGAATCAGTAATACGTCTGGTCAATAAAGCGATATGTCGTTTCTTTCGGTTACATTATTGGCGATTGGTTTAGTCCTTATTTTGGAGGGCCTTGTATATGTCTTAGCACCTTCAATGATTGAGAAAATGT
Source organism: Aestuariivita sp. (assembly GCA_026710055.1). Taxonomy (GTDB): domain Bacteria; phylum Pseudomonadota; class Alphaproteobacteria; order Rhodobacterales; family Rhodobacteraceae; genus JAPORY01. Next base: position 2,786 of record JAPORV010000327.1, on the reverse strand, counting down.
TGCTTATGCTGCGTAACTTACCTGAGAATGTTCGTCGTCAAATTGGTGCTCTTGCTGTGGTATTTGGACTTATTTTTGTCTGGTTATCTTTTCAATTTCAATTATGATGTGTTTGCGAACACTTATTCCTGTTACAATGGCTCACGTAAGGTTGAATTTACTTGTGGACATGAACCTTTGAATTAACGGGTTTCACTTCTTACGTTGCTTCTGACCAGTGTAAGTAAAGAAAATTTTTCTTTAGAATTAAGGAGTAACAAAATGACGTATCAACCGAATATCGCGGTGATTTCTTTTGACCGTGGCTTTCTGGCAAAATTTCAGTCAGCGTTCTTCGCCATTTTTATGGCGTTTTCTTTTTTGTTTTCTCAAGTTCAAACCGTAGATGCGCGACCTAATAGTTTGGCACCTATTGTTGAAAAAACCAGTCCGGCTGTGGTAAATATTACTACGAAAGCTGTTATTGAAGGGCAGATGTTACCACGTGGCATCGTACCCGAGGGCTCTCCTTTTGAGGATTTCTTCCGAAACTTCCGAGATCAAAATAATCTTGATGGCAGGCCACGAAGGTCTTCAGCATTGGGTTCAGGGTTTATTATTTCTGAAGACGGGTTTGTTGTAACGAATAATCATGTCATTGAACGGGCTGATGAAATTTCTGTTGAATTTTTGAACGGTGATACTTTGGAAGCTACCGTTGTTGGTCGGGATCGAAATACCGATATTGCATTGTTGAAAGTTAATGCTGATGATAGTCTGCCTTTTGTATCATTTGGTGATAGTGACTCCTCGCTTGTTGGCGATTGGGTATTTGCAATCGGGAATCCGCTTGGACAGGGTTTTTCAACATCGGTTGGAATTGTTTCTGCACGAAATAGAGCGCTTAGCGGCTCTTATGATGATTACATCCAGACTGACGCGGCGATTAATCGCGGCAACTCTGGTGGCCCGTTGTTTAATATGGATGGCGAAGTGATTGGTGTAAACACCGCAATTCTTAGTCCAAATGGCGGTTCAATAGGTATTGGTTTTTCAATGGCATCTAACGTTGTAAGTCAAGTTATTGATCAACTCTTAGAGTATGGTGAAACGCGTCGCGGGTGGCTTGGTGTGCGAATTCAGGAAGTTACGCCAGACGTTGCTGACGCATTAGGCTTAAATGAAGTTAAGGGTGCCTTGGTTTCTGATGTTCCAGACGGACCTGCCAGAATTGCTGGTATGAAAACCGGTGATGTCATCCTTACATTTGATGGTAAAGATATTAAAGATACACGCGGATTGGTGCGGCAAGTTGGAAATACAGAGGTTGGCAAGACTGTTAAGGTTATTGTACATCGGAATGAACAGAAAGAATTGCTTGAAGTTACGCTTGGTCGTAGAGAAGATGAGGAGCGCGCATTTCCCGTCTCAGCTGTCGGGCCAGAATCAAAGAGTGATCCTGTTCAGAAAGAAGTGCTTGGTCTTTCAATATCAATTCTCACACCAGAGTTAGCAACTGAACTTGATGTGTCGGACGACTTCAAAGGGTTGGTAGTTACAGATGTAGATCCGGCTTCTGAGGCTTATGAAAAAGGAGTGCGTGCTGGTGATATCATTACAGAAGCAGGCCAACAGGAAGTGACAACACCAAACCAATTTGATGAGCAGATAGCAGACGCGAGAAAAGCAGGTAGAAAGTCGCTTTTATTGCTGGTTCGCAGGTCTAACGACCCTCGCTTTGTTGCGTTAGATATTGATAACTGACGCATTTCATATGAAGTTGTTGAGTTATGACATTGTGATGCAGTGATAGAATGTGTGATTGGAAGTTATAGAGATTATGTTGTGTTGTCATAAATCTAGGAGCTGAAATCATTTTTCGAAGTGTCGCGTTAGGTGCTGTTTTGTTAGGCGGATCATAATGCGGCACTTTTTTTAGAATGGAAATTTTGAAAAAATTATGATTTCAGACAGAAAGGTGTTGTTTCAGATTTTGTCTAGAATATTTGTCGTAGTTTGTTTAGATTTTGTGCCAAAACCTAAGGCATAGATCATTAATAGTAGGAATGATTCAATATGGCGAAGATCACATATATTGAGTATAATGGTACAGAACATACAGTTGAGGTAGCTAATGGACTAACTGTTATGGAAGGGGCAAGAGATAATAATATTCCAGGTATTGAGGCGGATTGTGGAGGTGCTTGCGCTTGCTCTACTTGCCATGTTTATGTGCATCCAGACTGGGTCGAACGACTACCAGCAATGGATGACATGGAAGAAGATATGTTGGACTTTGCGTTTGAACCCAATAAAGAGAGATCTCGATTAACCTGTCAATTGCAAGTCAATGATAGTATTGATGGTTTGATTGTGCAAATGCCAGAAAAACAAATCTGACCTTGATCTTATTCACTCTTTCGGTTCTTCTTCGTGATTTCAGATGTCTTGGCTGTAGAACTAAAGTTAATGAGGTATAAATAAAAAAATTAGGAGCCAATTGCAAAAGTTGGTGGCAGCTTTTTTTCGATTGTGATGGCAGAAGAATGCGGTAGTTATTGTCTGTTAAGAAACCCCCTTTTTTTGCAAATTCCAAGAGTCCGTGCTCAATTTTTTCTCGAAAAATAGAAAATCAAAGGGTCAATCGAGGTAAAATTCCGTATCAGCCCGCCCTCTTTAGCATTATGAACAGTCACAGAGCGTCTTGGCGCGTGAAGAAACGGTTGTTGGACATCTGTCACGTGATTCAACTGCGATTGAAGCGCGTGAGACACCGTTGAAGAAACAAAAGTCAGCCCAAAAGAAAA
>JAPORV010000038.1 GCA_026710055.1 Aestuariivita sp. | reverse complement strand
TCCGGGTTCGGGGTGCGGCGAAGGTTGCGTGTCATTTGTTTTTCGGAATTTTCGCCCTGACTGTTGATCAGTGACGGGGACTGCGCACCTGACAGCACCGTTTATTCTGTTTTTGGCGTCGAGGCATATGCCGTCGACGGGTCCTGCTTGCGCGGATGTTCATATTTTGTTCAATATGTTGATGATGTGAGCTGATTTTGTTGAGAAATCGGCTTCAGGGGACTTGTATTCATCGAGCGGTTGCTTTGATCTTATCTCACCCTCTTTTCCACCATCACATCCAAAAACAATCCACCGCCGACTTTTGCAAGTGGCTCTGATGTCTTGAAATAAACTGGCACACCATTTTTCTTAATACATTTCATAAATGAAAGCTAAATTCAATGAATTGAATAGTGCGAGAAGATTTCAAAGTGCTAGTACATAAAATATTATTCCTTTTATGATTAGATATTTATGTGTATTCTTAATGTAGAATCACAACAATAGCCGCTTTGCAAACCATTTACTAAAAATAATCAGTCGACGATCGGCTATCAGATAATATTTCTTTAACCAAGTGACTTGGGATATCTTTGGCAATGATGGCTTTTCCGATATCCTGTGCAAGTATAAATTGTAAACTACCATCAATTATTTTTTTGTCCTGCTGCATAAGATTGAACAATGCTTCTGCATCCGGCAAATCTCCCTCAATCTCTGATAAACTTACTCTCAGGTTCATATCTCTAAAGTGCTTACTTATGCGGGTGGGTACTTCTTGACTGCAAAGACCTAATTTTGATGACAATTCAAAAGCGAGCACACATCCAATCGCGACCCCCTCACCGTGGAGTAAGCGTTTCGAATAACCGGTTGCTGCTTCTAACACATGACAGAATGTATGACCTAAGTTGAGCAATTTTCGATCACCACTTTCTTTTTCATCTTGTTCAACAATCCGAGCCTTTGTTTCAACTGACATGGTCACCGCTTTTAATCTTCCTTTTGTTTCGCCAGCCGCTAAACTTTGCCCATTTTTCTCAAGCCAACTAAAAAATTTGATGTTGCCCAACAGCCCGTATTTTGCCACTTCGGCATAACCTGAGAGAAATTCTCTTTTAGGTAACGTCTTAAGCGTATCAATGTCAGCTAATACGAGCGCAGGTTGGTGAAATACCCCAATAAGATTCTTACCTTGCGGCGAATTTATGCCTGTCTTTCCTCCAACTGAGCTATCAGCTTGTGCAAGTAGCGTCGTTGGAATCTGAATATAGCGAACACCCCGCCGCAATGTCGCAGCGGCAAACCCCACAAGATCACCAATCACGCCACCACCTAATGCAATGATAATATCCTGACGCTCAATTCTTTGTTTTAACAACCATTCGACAGCTTTCGAGAATTCACTCCAGGATTTTGTAGATTCTCCGACAGGAAGTTCTAACACAACGGGAACAACACCTACGGTACGCAAAGATTCAATCAACTTATACAAATGTAGAGTCGCAACGTTAACATCAGTGAGAATAGCAACCCTAGCGTGTTGAAGTAAGGGGCTAATGTACTTATCAGCTTGTTTCAATAAGTTAGTCCCGATTTCAACATTATAGCTGCGTTCCGACAAATTAACTGTTACACTTTGATGATGCTGATTTTGTTTCATCACGGATAAATGACTATGTTGCGTTCTATTAAGATATTCACGATATTTTCTATAATAATGTTGGGTAAAATATTCTTTGCGATTGCAAACTCTAAATCTGCACCGAGGTAAAAGGGTAGTCTCTCAGAGTATAAGCTTTGAAGCGTACTGAAGGCGTTATTTTCCTTCAACAGGGGTCGGCTATAGTCATTCATGACTCTTGGCCAGAGAACTTCAACAGGAACATTTAAGAAGATTGAAAATCCATTTTTTGAGATATAATATCGGTTTTTTGAGGTTAAAAAAGTGCCTCCTCCTGTGGCGAGAACAATTGGCTTTTGTCGGTTCATAAGTCGTTTGATTATTTGTCTTTCCTTGTGACGAAACAACACTTCGCCGTCATATTCGAAAATCTTTTGAATCGTTGTGTTTTCTGCTGATTCAATTTCGGCATCGCTATCAAAAAATTCCACATTTAAGTATTTTGCAAGCGCATGACCTACTAAAGATTTTCCCGCTCCCATCATGCCAACAAATACAACGGTTTTGTTTAGTATAAGCCCTTCGGCTTTTAACCGACTGATGCCCACTTGTTGCTCCGTTTGATTGATTAGCACTGTGACGTTAAGCAACCAGAGTTTTGACCTAATTAAACGCACAAAAAACTTTGATGCACTCAATAAAGTTTATAATTGTTCTTTGTAAATGTCGCTGTGTATCACTTAGGGTTAGGACAAGGCTTAATGAGTATTTTGAATTTATCGCGGGAGACCTCGGCTCAACCCATAAAATAACACTTTGAGCGCGAAGTTTGATCTCGACATTAAGTTGGTTGCAATAATTACGCCCTTTACACTTCGCCGGGAAATTTTGACATTATCTCCAAAATTATAAGTTGGCGTCATATAAATTCTTCGTAATGTGAGAATTGCCATACCAAGTGCCCAAAGGCAATGACGTCGAATACCTGTTTCTGAAGCTGGAATAATCATTACATATTCTAGTGCGTTATCTAAATGCTGCCGAGCAATTGCAATTAGTTCAACAATGCCCGGCGTCATCTTGTGATTATCTCGACCTGCAACAATTGAACTTAAATCAACTCCAGTTTTTTCAAAGATATCTCTCGGTAGCCAGCATGCCCCTCGACGGCGATCGTCCCACATATCCTTCAGAATATTTGTCATTTGCAATCCTGTTCCAAAAGATGACGATAAAGGAAATAACTTATCACGACGAGATTGAATAATTGAAGAGTGCGAGCAAAATAGATCTGTTAACATTTCACCAACTACGCCAGCAACAACATAACAATACCGATACATTGTTTCCAAATCGCTCAGACCTCCAGTTCCAGCGTTCTGTTGAAACTCCATCATACCTTGAGTCATTATTTTAACACATCGCTCAATAGCCTGCCGTTCTTGTTGCGAAAAACTATGCGTAACAATAATGACTCGTGCGGTATTCTTTACAAGGTCGTGTTCTCCTGAACTAGCCGTAGAAGATAAGTGGCTTAATAGGTCACGAGAAAAATTAGTTGCGTCTTCTGTACCGGCAATAATGTTAATTAAACGCTTACCGAAAGCGACTTTTTGTGAAGACGGTAAACTCGTTTCATCCTCTATCGTGTCAGCGAGCCGACATAAAAGATAAGCATTTCCTACCGAAATTCGTAATGAACTTGGAAGCTGTGGAATGGTGAGTGCAAACGTACGTGAGACATCTTCAAGAATTAAATTTTGATATTGAATGCACTCTTTCAAGTTATACGCGTGTGTCAATGATGTCATCATCAAATTGGCTCCGATTTATTTCTGATACGCAATTCTCAATTTTAGAGATGTCGAATTCCCCATCATTCACATTTAGAATACATCATTTCTTATGATGATTCAATCGTAGCTACTCAACCTATCATTTATTGATGTGGACTCATTTAAGATAAGTAGATACTGAAATAAAATTTCAGTTATATTTATACCCTCTTTTGTTACTGGTATTTGTATATATCAATTAATTGACTTTTGAAACCATCATCAATGACCACAAAATACCCTCCCCGAGGATAAAAAATCCACATGTCCTTATTTATTTAATGACATACCATTTAATTACAAAAAACTTGATGAGTTTGATGTAATTCTATATTCGAACGCCAGAGCTGAATAACAAAAGTGACTTCATCAATTAATTCAATAGGTATAATTATTAATTAGTTTCGTCCCTGTGCCGGAGTTACTTCTGAACATATATTCTGGTTATATGTCTGTTGATTATCCATACGCAACGAAAATTTCGTTTAATTATTGTAACTTAATTAGGTGGATTGCGTTCGACAGCGACTTAAACTTTGGGGCTTATATAATTAAATCTACAAACACTATATGTAGTATTTTAAATTTAGAAATTTCACTATCACTTTCTATATGTAGTATAATATATTATAAGTATATAAGCCCTTAAACTTTTATATTAGTTAATCACTCAAGAAAATCTGATGAAATCAATACTACGACTTTTTCTGACTGTAATTTTGCTAAGTATTTTAGCGTTCATTAGCTTCGCATATCTTGCTCCTTTAACCGGAATAAATTTTGAAATTCCCTTAACTGAATTGAGAGTTCCAGTAATGTTATTAGAAAATCAGAATTGAACTTTCGCAAAAAATTCCAATTGGACACACTATAAATTCTCAGTTAATGCTTATGAGCAACAGATAACAGAGATTTCTAAATAAGTATTCAATTGAGCTTTCCCCTCAAGCTAACGAAGCCTAAATAGAAGCCCTCCCCCCCCCCCTAAGATTTATGCAGATTCAGAAAATCAAATAGAAGAGTAAGATGCACGATTGTAAAAACTGGATTTCTCAATTTCTTGAGGCGCAAGCAGCAGAACTTGGTACGTCAATAAATACACAACTTGCTTACGGTCGAGATCTAGTGCACTTTTCACAATGGCTAAAAAGTCAAGGTGAAAAAATTGCGAATGCTTCTCATTCTTCAATTGAATCCTACTTGTCACATTGCATTGATGTTGGCTTGGCGAGCAGTACTCGAGCGCGTCGATTATCCGCCATTAAACAACTCTATCACTTTGCTTTTGAGGAAGGATGGCGAGAGGATATTCCATCAATAAAAATATCCGGACCTCGTTCTCAAAAAAAACTTCCAGGAGCCCTCACAGAAGCACAAGTGGAACAAATTCTTGAAACATCTGGTAAATTTGGACGTTCTCATCGAGATCGTATTCGCAACAAATGTTTGTTGGAATTATTATATGCCACTGGAATGCGGGTGAGTGAACTGGTATCATTACCGACTTCAGTCGTTAGGGGCGATCCGCAAATCCTTCTCATTCGTGGGAAAGGGGACAGGGAAAGACTGGTTCCACTCTCTTTAACCGCAAAGCAAGCGCTGGCAAAGTGGCTTGATGTTTTGGATGCATCAGAAGAAACATCACGAAAATCTGATGGTTTACCTCAACGTTTTTTATTTCCATCACGTAGTAAGACTGGACATTTAACTAGACATAGATTCTATCACTTAATTAAGATGATTGCGACAGTTGCTAGTGTGCCTGCTGACTTAGTAACGCCTCACGCATTGCGTCATGCATTCGCAACGCACCTCCTCGCAAATGGTGCTGATTTGCGCGCCATTCAAACAATGCTGGGGCACGCAGATATTAGTACGACTGAGATTTACACGCATGTTTTGCAAGAGAGATTGGTCAACTTGGTAAATGAAAATCACCCCTTGGCGAAAAAGAGCGTTTGTCAAATAAATGAATTTTAATACACAAAATTATTATTTTCCTCAAAAAACTTCCATTTAGTCAAGTTAACAAAGATAGAACCCTAAACACAAAATCGGTAACGTCGTCGAAAAGTCACTTGTACGTAATTCAACTTTGTTAATGATCAAACTGTTTTGGAAAATGATATATTTTCCATTTTGTGCAAATGATTTTAATCTGATACTGTGTAAATCTGACCTTTAACCTAAAAACTTCTTGTTTCTAAGTTTCGACTTTTTTTGCAAAAAATTCGTAATGTATATAAGGCCTTAGGTTTTTAAGCCGCACCTATATTTTTCTAAAACCTGTCAAATTACAATGGAACAAACAACTGAATCAACGAATTTCTTCATTTCCTTGTCCGCTTTAGACGGGGAGTTTTGGATAACATTTGGAATTATTTTTTTCTTGCTCTTTCTTTCCGGTTTTTTTTCAGGATCAGAAACTGCACTAACAGCCGCCTCTCGTGGCAAACTTCGATCACAAGCCGATAAAGGTTCCCGTGGCGCTGCCCATGCGCTGAAGATAACTGAAGATAATGAGCGGCTAATTGGTTCTGTATTGCTTGGTAATAACCTCGTAAATATTTTCGCTGCTTCATTGGCAACGGCCTTATTTACACGCGTTTTCGGAGAAAGTGGCGTGGCGTTAGCGACAATAGTAATGACGCTTTTGGTTTTGATTTTTGCTGAAGTGTTACCCAAAACTTATGCAATTACAAACGCAGAAAAGGCCGCCGCCGCGGTTTCGGTTCCGATCGGCTTATTTATCAAACTCTTCGCCCCAATAGTTGGATGCGTTCGTTTCTTAGTGAGAGGGGTGCTCAAGTTTTTTGGCATACCGACTAATCCTGACACACATATTATGGCAGTACGCGATGAGATTGTAGGGGCCGTTACACTTGGGCATTCGGAAGGATTGGTGGAAAAAGAGGATCGAGACCGCATTATCGGTGCTCTTGATCTTTCGGAACGATTTGTTGACGAGATAATGCTCCATCGATCTGATATTGAAATGATTAATGCTGATAATTCGCCCGAAGATGTGCTTAAACAGTGTCTAGAAAGCCATCACACACGTCTTCCAGTATTCAAAGATGACCCAGAGAATATCATTGGCGTTGTTCATGCAAAGGAACTCTTGCGTTCATTCAAGGAAATTTTAGACGACCAAAAAGGTATTCAAAATTCTTTAAAGCATTTCAAAATCACGAAGGTTGCAAGGAAGCCGTATTTCATTCCTGATACGACGACACTTGATGACCAAATGAGACAGTTTTTAAAGTTGCGTACGCATTTTGCCCTTGTTGTAGATGAATATGGATCTCTTCAGGGACTCATGACCCTAGAAGATATTCTAGAAGAAATCGTTGGAGAGATAACAGATGAGTTCGATCCTGATGCTGATAATTTTATTCAAAGTGATGAAGACGGGAACTTTGTCGTTGATGGAGCAATGACAATCCGTGATTTAAATCGTGCTGTTGATTGGACGTTACCTGATGATGAAGCAAACACCATTGCCGGACTAGTTATTCACGAAGCTCAAAGCATTCCAACAGAAGGTCAAGTTTTTTCGTTCCATAAGTTTAGATTTGAAGTATTACGACGTGACGGGAATCGCATCACAAGGTTAAAAATTCGACCAGAAGAAATAGTTCAGTCAATAGAATGAAATGATCAATTGCAATCAGCTGAATCAAACTTCACTCAACCAATTTATGGGAAGTACTGAACCATAATTTGCCCACAGATTTAATAATATCTGTTTAGCAGGGGTCAGATTTTTCTTTATTAATTGGTTTAGTCGACTTGAATATAAAAAGTCGTTCAATTGACCTATGATGTTCGCAAAGAGTGATCCGAAAAGGTAGTGCCAAAAGGAACCATTGGAAAGCTTCCACATAACACGAAACACAGTTTCTGAAGCCTAGTCAATTTACTAGTTGGGTAAGGGTGCGATTCTTGTATGGTGTGCCAACTTTTCTACCATATGTTGTATTCCTAAGCTGCCAGCGCAACGCAAATTGCGCGATTGTCATTGGCGGGCGATGTGGACGCCCACTCGCCTTGGCGATTGAAGCGTGGTACTAAGTCCTTCCAAACCCGATCA
>JAPORV010000360.1 GCA_026710055.1 Aestuariivita sp. | reverse complement strand
GTGTCATTTTTTTCATCGGGTTTTTCAATCCGAGGGTTGTCATGCCTGCTGGGTACTCGGATATTTTTTTGACGCAAAAATCACCCGCACGGCATCGTGCAAAAAAGTGAGCGGGAATTGCTGAGTAAAGATATAAAGCAATTGACTCGAATTTTTACAATGCCTATAAGTAGAAATTTAATCGAAAATCAAATAATAAATAAATAATTTCATCTCGACTTGTAAACTTACAGAGGTGTACATAATAAACTTGGTATCAACTAAAGCGATCCAGTGAAGAAAGCTAAATTTCTGCTCTTCATAACGGAAAATCGTTATCATTACTTCTATAATACCATGTAGTAGGTCGTTATTCGGCAAAAAAATTAGGAAAATTGAAGTTGATTGATCATCGTCTTCTTGAAGCATATATTGCAGAACTTGACGCGCTTAGAGGACACGGTCGTGATTTTTCTCAAGCCTACCCCGATATTGCTGCTCGCCTCGACATCGGGCCACGCGCATCCCGCGATGCACATGTTGAGAGAGTAGTTGAAAGTAGCGCTTTTCTTGCGGCCCGACTGCGTCTCGTAATTGATGAGGTCGCCACCGAGCTTCCACTCTCCATTCTTACAATATTGGCTCCAGCCCTTATAGAACCAATACCGTCAATGGCGATTGCTGAAATTGTTAATGGTACAGCGGAGAAAAAGATTCCGCGAGGTACACGTTTCGACACTTCTCGGGGCGGCGACAATATCTGTTTTCAAACTACAATGCCGATCACCGTTGCACCAATAGCACTTCGTACTGAGCTTCTTGACTTTACTGCGAATTCTGCGGCAGGTCTTACTATTCATTGTGGTGGTTTTAAACCTCCTGATCCGCTTGTTCTCTATTTAGGAGCAAACCATCGTACCGCAGCACTTGTTATGGATGCGCTTGATGAAAATTTGTCATCAATCCATATTGTATCTCCCAATGGCGAGGTTCGTCGTCTTCCTAGAACGGCATTGCAGATTCATGGTTTTGCACCCAGTGAAGCGTCGCTTCCGGTACGACGCGCTGCACATCCTGCCCATAGGATTGTTACCGAATTTATGGTGTTTCCAGAAAAATTCCGTTTCATATCAATAAATGATGGAAATATTGAGTCTGGAGGACAAATTCAATTTCGTTTCAATAATCCACTCCGACTAATGCCACCTCTTCCACTTGATTTGTTCGCTGCTAATCGCGTACCTGTCGTTAATCTTTGGAGTACAGGTGGTACGCCTATTGACATCAATGGTCGGCAACTTGAATATCCTATTAGTGTCGACACATTACGCTATCGTACAGTGGAGTGTCATTCAGTCACTTCTGTTAAGCTGTTTTCTTCAACATCAAAAGATGCGCAAATTATTGATCCCATTATCGCTCTTGGTGACATTGTGGGTTCTAAAGTCAGGTGGGGAGTGCGACGTAGTATTTCGGCATATGGTGGAGAAATTATGCTTTATTTTGATGGGCTAGATTTTCGCGCACTTGGTCGAGAACGCAAATTGGCAGTTCCGTTGGTGATAGCTAGCAATCGAGATATCGCCCAGTATCTTGCTGCTGGCACGAAACTGACGCCGCTTGAAGGTCTTGGAACTTGGCAAGCCAGATTGACGATGCCGCCTTCTCCACCACGAAATGCTAATTTAAATCAAGAAGCAATGACGGCTTTGGTTGGATACTTGCGTAGTGGTATGATTGGCTTGGTTCATGATTTCAAGACAGGTGCTTTACGTGATTACCTGAGGCGGTTTCCAGGCGGTCAAAAAGCGTCGTGGATTGATTCTATTGGTGCTGCAACAATAGAGCCTGTTACTGCTTTACGTCGAGGCCAAGCACAGACTGGCACGTCAATCCGTATCCGTTATGATAGTAGTCGGCAAACCACAACTAGCCGTGCAATGGTTAGGAGAGTGCTCGGACAACTTCTTGAAAGCCAGCGAGGACTTAACCGAGTAGAGGAAGTCAGTTTAGATGCTTTCTGACATCAATCAGACAGAAAAAAATGATAACCCCAACGCGCCTCAAAAGGTTTTGGGCGATAATGAGACTGTTGACAAAAGGCATCATAACCCAGTTGGCGTTATCGAACAAACTGAAGAAACCGCAGGTCAAGATACTGAAAATATTATCACTGAAAGTGCCCCCCCAGTCGTATCGGAAAATTCTCTTATTGAAGCCTCTGAAACTTCAAATAAAATTGTAGATAACGTGAATACTACTGAAATAGAGAATGTTGAAGAAATGCATCCTCTAGTAATAGATCTTTTGCTAAACCCAACACAATGGGAGATATGGCCTGCTGTGGCGGTGTTGCGTTGGATGATATCCCAATTCCCAGAACAACGGAGGGAATTATTTTATCAATCCAAACCATCTCTAGGATTTCCAGCTTCCGAAATACATGATATAGATCTGAGTAATGAATCATCGAATTTGAAGCTAACTCTCACAGCACCCGGTCTTGCATGTTATGGATCTGCGTTACCAACTGCATATATTGCTCGTATCGTGGCTGACACCTATCGACCCCGAGGCGGTGCAATAGCAGCATGGCTCGATGGCTTCACTAATCGCTTCATGCAAGCATTGGAAAGCGCGAAAATGCTCTCCAGCGCTGCATTCGCACTTGCAACTGCCGGCAACGTTCCTGCTTTACGCCGCGTATCAGATATAGCAGGACATACCGCGCCTTTGCGCGCTCTTCCTTCGCATCGGCTTCATGAGGAACCTTCATCGAAACCAAGTGGTGCAACAGGACTTGCAGCCTACTTTCTTGATAATCCCTCCGCAGTGGGATTAATTGCTTGCCTACGTGCTTTTACCAATCTTTCGGTAAGAGTTGAAGAATTTGTCGGCGCTCAAGTGCGTGTATTACGTCCAGCACGTATTGGATCGCCAATAATGCGAATTTTAGGAATGCGTAGTGAAGTACCGGCTGCAGGTATTAATGTCATTCTTGACGGCGGCAAGATTATGAGTGCACGCTATTGGGCACGCGACAGTGCAAGACGCCGGTCGTTGAGGTTGATCTGCTCCAGATATATTGGTAACCCTTCAATCACAGTGCGACTTTTTCTTGATCTTGACAAAGATAACGTTGATCGTGCCAAACTTGGCGAATCAGCTCTTGGAGGAATGGCAATACTCGGCATACCCTCAAAGTTAATTCGATTGCCGTTGCGTGGGTAAGATAGAGTGATGTACTTAAAGGCCGTCATAAATGTGGAATATATCTTTTCTACCAGTATCACGAATAATCTACGTAACACTATGTTGAACATGCCACACAATTTCGAACTGAATAATAGCATGGCCGTTCAACATTTTTTTTCACTTGCATTAGATATCTGACATGGCGGGTCTGTTTATTGATCAAGGTTGGAGAGATCGCTGTTCAGTCGGCAACGCGACCGCAACCTTAGCGTATTCATGGTTTGGAGAATCGCACGAAGGCAGAGCTGCGATGGCGGCTGCAATAGGTGATTATCTCAGTGCATCTAATATAGCTGGTGGACCTTGGAAATGTCTATTTGAGGGAGACCTTCTCGGCACGTTACGCCAGACAGGTAGCAATTCTGATAACAGCCGAACATTAGCGATGTCGCTCGCTGAAGCTGAAGCATTGATGGGAGTTGGTGCGATTACTGCTGCGCTTGAACGGTTGGAGGATATGCATCGCGCGATTTATCCGGCGGCAACAGTAGCGCTGGCACGGCATCGTCACAGACTTGGCGATCATCTTGGTGCTGAAGACGCTGCAATGACACTTTCTGGAAATGTTCATGCAGCTATAACCGGTGCCAAAGCTGCAATGATCGAACGGCGGGCAGGCAGCGCCATACGTTTGCTTGAACCTTTTCTTTGCGGAGCGGCCTCACTTCCCGACCCAATGATCGCTGGTGCTCTTTCAATAATTGCAGCGTCGGCACTGGCCCGACTAGGACAGCGCAAAGAACTTGAGAATCTCTCTGCGGGGCTGCTTGGTGCTTTTGATCTTGATCCAGAAATGATGCCAGCGGCGGCACGGGTGGCTTGGACTGCGGGACACGCTGCAGAAGCGTGGGAACGATTCGAACCTGAACTAGGCCAGTGGTCGGTTGCAGCTCGAATTGAATTGGCCCTTCTTTCTGGTAATGTCGCACTTGCAGCACAAATGAAAGAACAAGCAGGCTCTCTAGCTGAAATGTCGCGCCATACCATACGCCTTGTAAATGGCGATGAATGTGACGAGAAAGAAGGTCAGAAAGTACTTTCAGAGGGCAAGCATATCCATTTATGGCGAACCCATGCTCAACGATGGCAACCGTGGATTGAAGCAGCTAAAGCATCTGGCGCCAAAATAGAAGTCTTTGATTTATCTATCCGAAATCTACCCAATCCCACGAATTTACCTGAAATCGCACTAGATGACAGCGCTCTACTCAACCTAGTCAATCCCAGTCCGGTCTCAGTAAGAAAAAAAGGGACTGGATGCAGTGGCATCTGGGTACATAAACCGCTTTGCGCAGGGGTAGGCATTGGTCATGATTGGTCATCCACTGAGGAATCCGCTCTGACAAAGAACCTATCAGACGCAAATCAACAAGCAAAATCACCTGAAACGGCGGCAGTGTGGATTGTCAATGCAGAAATAGCACTTGCTACCGCTTCATTGGGTCGTCCGAGTGTGGTGCTTGCTCCACCCGGTGACCCTTTTTGGGCAGGTCCACTACCTGAAAGAGCATGGCCTGCATTACGCGTCTTACGCGCTGATCCACGTCATGGTTGGACAGGTTTTGGGAAAAAGGTTGCCGAAGTAGCGTTGACACTTCTGGCAGAGAGATGAAATTTTTTAAGGGCATATGATCAGTGGCATTTGAAGGGCGCAGCCATGTTTTTCCACAGGCGGTAATATTTGGCGCACGACCCCTACCTATTCCAGGAACGGGACATGTTATGTGTTCGTCGGCTGTACTTCCATTTCAACTCGCAGATGGAAAACCAGTAAAACCTGTTGACTATTTCAAAGCTGTGGCAGATATTGACGATGGTAGCGTTCCGCCAGATACAATGGCGCCTCTCCCTGGTGCTGAGCTACTTATTCTTGGCTCTCTTCCACCGATCGAAGACGACCAACGTGATGTGACTATCCGATGTGGAGAATTGCGCTGTCAATTGCAACTTCAAAAAGACTTGGATTGGCCTGATCGTCCCTTTCGTTTGGGACCAGAAAGTGCGTTATGGCATGAGCAAGATAATCCTATGGGTCGCGCTGGCCCTAATGATGATCGCCGTCCTCTTATCACAATGACTAATACGCCTGAACGTCCGATCTGGCTTGGACCAACATCTTATCTTCATCCAGCACGAGCGCGATTGATGGGGACTTCAGAGAAGACTGATGCTGGTGGTTGGCCAGAAGATGCTCATCCATCTGCTTTGTGTGAGGCACATTCTGCTTTTTGGGTCGATTCACTGCATCCGGGAGATCCCATTCATATCGCTGGACTAACGGCTAAGGATATTGATATCCGCGTGCCTTATTTTCGTCCTTGCCTTGCTTCATCGCGTGAACCTGACGGTCTCTGGTTTAAGGAGTTTGTGCGTATCCATACAGTTGTTCTTTTACCAGCTGCAGAACTTGGTGCAATTATTTGGCGCTCTTCTATTGATCTCGGTAAGGACATTCTCGGAGAAACGATTACCGCTCTTGTTTTCGCTCTAGAAGACATAAGCGCGCCGGAAAAAGATGAACAAGATTTAGCCGCTATTGCCGCTGAACGCTGGATTAATCCTGTTGCTGCACTTGATGACCGTCCGTTACTGCCCGATTCTATGGCAGAAAAACCACCTGAATTAGATAGTTCCGCGTTTGATTCAAGAATCGCCGCCGCGAATGCCTGGGCACGAACAGAAAGCGGAGTTGAAGATGTTAACCCATTCAAAGATCCAAGTGAAGTAGAGGATATCAAAAAAACCTTAGGAGATGACACACAAGTATTTGATACCGATTTGAACGAGTTGGAGGAAATCCGAAAGAAATTGATGGCAAAGAGCAAGGAACGTCATGAAAAAGCAGGCTTTCCTGAACCTGATCTGGAATCGCTTCGCCCGCCGATGGCTCGTAAAGATATGTTAGAAGACGAAATCAATCGTAGGTTAAGCGCGCCGTATCAGGCACAGCATGAGTTGACGATATTAGAAAGCCTAATGAAAGCCCCACCCGAAGCTCGTGTTAAACCCGAAGAGACCTTAAATCGGCTTGCCTCTGTTCGTGTTACTGCCATTGAACCAGTACTTTTCTGGCCTGCACTTCCTTCCGATGAAGGAGAGCAGTTTGGCCTCAAGGCGGCTGAGCTTTTCCAGAAAGCAGATCCAAAACGTCATGTAGATATTTCTAGCGCACTTATTCTCGCTATCCCCGGCGACGAACAAATCATTATTCGCGGACGAACCTTTGATGGTTTATTGGCCGAAGAAACTCGCTGGAATCGGGTTGAGTTTTATGATTGTGTATTTCAACAATGTAGCTTTGCCAAAAGTCATTTTGAGGATTGCCAATTTATCAACTGCACTTTTGACATCATCAATTTCTCAAAATCAAAAATGGAGAGATTATTATTCCGCGATTGTCAATTCACCAATCTGTCTCTGATTGGAATGGATTGGATAGATATTCGAGTAGAGAATTGTGAACTGAAAACAGTCTCGTTTAATGATTGGGCAGCACGTGATACCGTCTTCACGGATGGTTTTTGGGAAAATGTACAGGTCAACGAGGGATTTCTAGTTGATGTCGCATTTGAAAATACCAATCATTGCGATGTTATCTGGGCGATGACTCATGCGCCGCGTACCCGTTTCGAGCGTGTGACTTTAACAAAATTTTGGGTCACTGGTCTCGGTTTTCCTGAAAGCTCATTCAATTCAGTGAAGGCAAAAAATTGCGCATTTCTTGGCAGCGCTTATTTGAATTCTAGCAGTTTCACTAATACCAGCTTTACTGAAACTGGTTTTTCTAAAGCAACGTTTAATGACGCAGAATTCAGAGAGAACTGTTTATTTAATCGTTGCGATTTTTCATCATCTGTGTTTTTTGGTGCACTTCTTGCAAACGTTAAATTTTTGAACTGTTCAATGACATCTAGTCTTTGGGGAGGTGGAATTGACGCAACAAGTGCTTGGTTTCACGGTTGTCTGTTAAGAAATGTGGATTTTGCCGATACTGCGCTTGCCGATGCTGTATTTTCTGATGCTGATATTGAAGGTGCCATCATTGATGATGACCTTGCAGTTGGTGCCGACTTTCGAGGCACGACACGGTGTTAATGAATATTGTTGTTTGCTAGTAACATTTACAAATCAGCCTGATTTTGCCAAAATCACGGGTGTGGTTCTCGTATGGTGTGGGGCGAATTTTGTAAACCATTGATATGAAACGATCATTATTTGTCGAATTTTGTTCATCACGCAAGATTCGCCCGATTTTGCGAAAATTCATCAGATCAATCTACATTTTTCCCTATCCGGCCTTTTTCGCCGCTGCTATCTGCTTTTG
>JAPORV010000267.1 GCA_026710055.1 Aestuariivita sp. | reverse complement strand
AGCCGGTCGAGTGGTTATTATTGACAACCCTTCCGGTGACCACACGAGCAGAGGCGATTGAGGTGCTCACCTTTTATTCCTGACGCTGGCGTATTGAAGATTGGCATAGGATTTTAAAGAGTGGGTGTGAAGTGGAGAAGATCGCCCATAGCACCGCTGAGCGGATCAAGCGGGCGGTCACCATCAATGCGGTGATTGCGTGGCGGTTGTCGGTGCTGACACTCTTGGGGCGCGTGACCCCTGAAGTCAACGCGTTACAGATGTTTGAGGAGTCAGAGATTGCGGTGTTATTGGATTATGCCGGTGACATGGGGTTCCAGCTTCCTTGTCAGAAGACGCCGGACACTCTGCCTGAGATTGCTGATGTATCTTTGGGTGAGGCCGTGTTGTTGATTGCACGACTGGGAGGGTATCTTAACCGTAAGAATGAAGCCCCACCTGGTCATCAAGTGGTGTGGAACGGGTATTTTCGGTTGAGTATGGGGGCTCAAACGCTGGAGCGGTCGATTCGTCAGGGTGACTTGAGTGCACAGAAAAAGCTGCTTGTGTAGTAAAAAAATGGCCAATGGGCAGTGCGCGCCTGTTCCACTTCGCCGCCAAAGCCGCGCGCGCGCATTATCGTCATGGTCGCGCTGGTGTTCATCAAGCCATGTCGCACCGATTGCAGTGTGCATCGTTTGAAAATTGACGCGGGAGGCCATATCCATACGGATCAGTTTGGATCGTGTGGTCTCAAATTCGTAAGATGCTACGTGATCAAGAAAATCCGGCGGTATGCGCTGAAAACCATCAGCCTGCCACGCAACCGGCACGCCTGCCTTGCGCATGGCTTCAAGACGCCGGACATGCGCCTTAATAAACTCCTCACTCGTTCGCGGCGCGTCG
Source organism: Aestuariivita sp. (assembly GCA_026710055.1). Taxonomy (GTDB): domain Bacteria; phylum Pseudomonadota; class Alphaproteobacteria; order Rhodobacterales; family Rhodobacteraceae; genus JAPORY01. Next base: position 6,681 of record JAPORV010000267.1, on the reverse strand, counting down.
ACCAAATGCGTTGCTGTGCTGTAAACGCCGCCATGCTTGCTGGCGATGTCATTGATCGTCATGTCAAACGCACGCGGATTGTGGGAGGCGGGATGGGTGGTGACGATCATGCCCTTTTCAAATTCGGGCAGCTGCTCGCTCGGCCTAACATTCACATAGGCCACCTTACCATCGGTCGTGTCGATCACCACGTAAGTCTGGTCGCGCACGTCATCGGCAACGCCGTGCGCAAAATCCCAATTCGGTTATCCACGCCGATCAATTACCCCGATAAGCAAAGAAGCAAGGCCGCGGCATAATAACAGTAATCTCCTCGTATCTTGAGGAGAGATCCAGCCACCGATCGGAATACCCTCTTCCTCATAGAGAAAAAAGCGTAAGTTAGCGATAATTCCCTTCGGTTGAAGATGACTACTGTGGTCTATAATATTTTTGACGCTATACCATTATTGGTTACCTAGAAGGAGGTAAAGGTCATTCTTTTAAGACGGTTTCTCCTCCGACAAAGATGTCGGATTTTTATCCTCATGAAACCATTTTCGGATTTCTGGGCCAAGCTTGGTCTTACCAAGCGGGAAATCTTCCTTGTACCATTTATAGCCTCCATAAATTGCTAAAGCTGTTACAGCAAAATCAACGATTGATCTCATGCCAATACCTTTCTATTATATTTCAAGACAATCAATTTATCCTAATAATAAACGAATTTTCTCCTCTTCCGCGTTTATTTTAGCATCAAGTTGTTCATGAACAAAACGATCTTCTTCTTGTCTCACGGCTCCAAAAAGATCCATCTTGTCGAGCAGGTAACAACAAAAAGCCACCAACAGAGCTGAAAGTCCTGCAACAATCCCTAGTACTAACGGGGTCACAAGCAATCCAAGCACAGGAAAGGAGACTGTCAACGCTTTGTCAATCATGTCCTCAAGAGCAATGCCACCGATAATAATGCCACCTGAGACAAGAAGTTTTGACGCTGCGTGAAAAGACTCCGCATAACTTTGCCCCTCCGGTGGGAAAAGAGCGGTCTTGATTGCTTTCAGAAAAGAAAAGAAGCCTTCACGGATCATGCGGACAATACGTTTTGATGTCGTAACGAAGGCATTGATCAATGTGGTCACCAAGCTCGACAGAAACCCTGATAGAGAACCTGCCGCAAAGGCGGAGAGAACATTTTGCCATTTATCGACTAAGCGATCCTTGATGCGCCTAAGCGCTGCCTTTAGCTTGCTCCAGTCGGTCGTCCCCGATGCGATCATACGCTTTGTTTCATCAAAGGAGGCCGCCAGAAATTCAATAACGATCAGACCTACGGCCTGTTGGAGACCCATCTTCGCGCCTTCAAGGCTTGCCGCCGTCGCAGTGTTCTTGATAAATTTCTTACTTGTGTAATACTTACGGTTTATCTTTTTGTTTTGAGCTTTCCGAGCCTTTTGGTCCGCTTCCCTAGCCATTTCAGAATTAACGGTTTTCCAGCGGGCCAATTTATTTCTTAAGTTATTAAGTTCATTAAGATCTTTTTCACTCAAATTATCTTTCATTTCAAGTTTTGCGATCTTTTTTTCAGCGTCACTCATCTTTTGCGGTATTTTTTTGAAGTATTCATTTATAGAATCCGTATTCTTAGACTGATTTATGGTTCGGTTTGTCGGCCCTAGATTTTCGGGCAAGTTTGCAAGCTCTTCCGTCGTTAATTCTGCAAGTACCCGACCGGCGTCATGATGCGTTTCATAGGCTGATTTTATATGATCAAGGTCTTTCTTGTTCGTTTGTTTAAGTTTCTTCCCTGTGTAAATATCTGTTACGCCAGCATCAGTTTTTTGCTCTTGAGATGTTTTTTTGTTTATTTTCGTATAGCGGGAATCTTTATGAACCGTGCTCGAATCGTATTCACCACGTTTATCGTAAGCCTGATTAAACTCTTCAGAAACAATAGTAGTGTCCTCGTAAAATTTAGATTTTACTCCCTTTTTAGATTCACGTTCCCATTCACGTACATTGTGAACCGTATCCACATACCCGCCTGTTTTGTCGTATGCCGCAAGAATTTTCCCAAGGCCCAAGGGACCGACAATGGAACGGGTCACATCTACTTTGACCTCCTTTAGAATAACTTCGGCGCGTTCCGCATGAAACTGTCCGCGCAACTCACGAAGATACGCCACCGCGTCCGCATCCGAGATTGTGATGTTGGTATCGAATACCGGATACTCAGCCGCAATTGACTTACCAGGACCATCATTAAGAAAAACAGCATCCGGCTTTTCTTCAAGGAATTTTTCAACAAGGTCACTATCAGCAACTGACGGAATATGCTTTTGACGGTCTGCCTGCATGCGGAGGAAACGTTCTTTAGGTGTCATCTTCAAATCCTCTCTCACGCCGCCGCCAAACGCCGCCAGCCAATAAGAAAAGCACGCTCTTTAGTATTTACCTCATTATCAGCACTAATCACCGACTTAATGACTTCTTCGCATAGTTCCATTGGAACACGGGCCTTCTGCGCGTGCTCGTACGCTGTTTGCAAATTTGGTGGCGATTCAATTATTTTCTCAATTTTGTTTTTTATGTTTGTTGGTAATTGCGAAACGCTCATACCTGCAACAAATTGTTCAATGGTTCTCCTCTCTTCTGTGCAGACTTCAAAATCGGCGTACGCAGCTGACACACCAACACTAACTAGGGCCAGAACTACATCAAAATAATGATCTTTGGCTATGCTGTCCGCTTGAATCTTAGCTTTAAATTCTTCCACGCGACGAGCCAGGATTTCTTTTTCCTTTGCCCACTTAGTCTTTTCGTCAATTGATCCGTCGTTATAACCGTCACTATACCCATTGCCGTAGGACTTTTTGTTCATCGCTACTGCGGCACCAGCTGCAGCGCCAACTGCGCCACCAGTAGCAACAATCGTGCCTGTACCATAAAGAAGTGCCAATATGGCACCAGGTCCCGTCAAAGGAAGTGTCGCAGCGGCACCTCCGCATAACAAAGCACCCCCAAGAACAGGCCAAATGCTCGATGTTTCGTTTTCGTCAGGGCGATTTGTTGACATTTGGGTTTGTGACATAATTTTTCCTTCCATTAATGCTCGTTTCGACTGTGAAGTGTATCAAATCCCGTATGGTTGGTTTGAGAATAATTGATAATTAATTTTACGCGTTATTTTTTTCTGAAATATCGTGTGCAGATTTCATGAACTCGTCAAAAGCAGTTCTGAAATTTTTTTCAACTTTTTCGAAATAAAGTACGACCTGTTGTTCAATTGTATGAACATACTCAGTGAGGTCTCTACTAAGAGAGCGGTGAAACGGACCAATCATTGCATGCTTAATGAATTTATAGCTAGCTACTGAAGCAATCGTGGTAACCAGAAAAATTACACCTTTTAAAGGGAGGTTTTCTACTTTTCGATTAACTAGTACGCCACCTATGGCCGCAATTACGGCGGAAATTGTAGGTAACAATTTGCGTCCATTACCTTTCCACGAACTATTGAGTTCACTGGGAATAAAGCTGTTCGATTCTTCGTGCATACGCTTTCGAAGATCAAGCGCGTAAAAATCATTTTGAATAGATAGAGATTCATTTTTAATCGACGCGCAAGCATCAGCCATGAGGTAATTCAACTGCGTGTCAAACAATACATCTATCCGCCTGGACACTGCCGCCTGAACTCGTACAGAAATATCTTTTCGACTACCTCGATGAAGTTTCTTTCTATCTATGTTGGAAAGTTCATCATGTAAGATTATTTTGAATTCCTCGCGGATATCTTCTTCGAATGACAATATGTTTTCCCTTATTAACATTGGAGCTTCTTCTTCTCTATGCGCACACAATGCAATTCATTAGCGAATTTATTAGCGGTTGTTTCTAATTTTGTAAGCTCTTTATTAACATCTTCCAAACTATTAAAACTTGATTTAAGGTCTTTGAGTGTGCGTTTTTGTCTTTCGATTTCATCGACCATGCTAGCGGTGAAGCGATCAAGCAAACGATCAATTAATTTTATGTTGCTATCTCTAACCTTTGTCCATAACTTTGACATTTCGGTAGTGAGATTTATTTCCATTGCGCAATGATATTTGTCAGAATCGAAACGGGTATATTCGGCGCCAAAAAAAGATTTTACCGACTCCCACCAACTTTCTGACTTTCGTGATACATTTGCTGTATCGTACGCATTTATTTGTGCATCAATAAAGTGAGAGGTAATGTCAATCTCCGGCAAAAATACTTCATTTGTCTTTTCTACAGCTAATTTCAACTTCTTCTGTTCGGTTTCAAAAGTTTGTTTAAAGTCATGATGAACCTTTTCAATATACGACAATATATCATCGTGATACTCGATTAAAAATTTAGCATATGTGTTATCTGTTTTGTTTAGATATTCATCCAGATTCTCGGTAAGAAGTTCTGAATACAAATCCTCATTTTTGATTTTTTTTAGATTATTTTCGGCAGAACGAAATTTATCGGCTAAAATTACCTCTGTTTTACTTTTACCGTATTGTCTACTTTTACCGGATTTCTTTTGTTGAAACTCCTCTACAAAATGAACCATCCTATTCTGATATTCTGCTAATTGATCTTGCTGTTTCTTGATCTTTTCCGCAAAAATCTCGCTATCTTCCTCTCCGTCCTTGATTAGCATAATCTTATTATTTATTTTCGCGATTTCTTGCGAGTAATTCCGATTTAATACTTCAAGAATATCGCAGATTATCTTTTTAAACGAATTCGTTATCAAATTACCGATCACTTCTTCTAGTTTATCGAAATTTGCGATTTCGGTAACTTTTTCTTCTGCTTCAGCTACTGTTATTTGAGGATGTCTTAGAGTTATATCCTCAAGAATACGTCGTTTACTCAAAAGTAAAGATTTCTTTCCTTCAACGTTTTTGTCCGACCCCTCGGCCTGATAATTTGCTAACTTGCCATTATATTTTTCCAAGAGAGTCTTAGCGTCTTGTTCTTTCTGAAGATCATGCAAAACTAACTTAGCAACTGAGTCTACGTTAAAAAAATTATCTGCTTTGATGTTATGACCGAATATCTTTTTTGCTTCTTTGAACTTATTGGTTATATCATCATAAGAATCTTCTTTCCCTCTTTTTGTAAGAACAAGGAAAACATCTTCTTTTTTTCTTTTTGTTACATATTCGTTTACAAATGTGGAAAAGGATTTACTTTCAATTTGATTGCTCAAGGGATGAGCAAAAAGATACGCGTTCCCCTCATTGATTTGATTAATAGTAATGGTATCAAACCCACCAATTGCACCTACACCTGGGCTGTCAACAATTCTGAAGCCGGTGAATGCATTTTCACCAAACCAAACGCCAATTGTGATTAAACTTGGGATTTGAGCCGGAGACCGTTCCTTCAAATACTTCTGAGTAAGTTGCTCCGTTTCATTATTAAATGTAAGATTAGCATCATCAAACCATTGTTTCATTACGTCTTTTGTAGGACGATTGTTCTTCGTACTCCAAGTACTCCAATCATAGCCAACCCCCTTTTTTTTAACTATATAATCATCAATTCTGTTTGTCGGAATTGAACGATACTTCTCTTGAACAGCTGCAGCTTTGTAAAGAAATGTTCCTATTTCATCCATGTTATCATTTGAGGGATTAAATGTCTTCCTTTCCACATGTTTGTCTGCATAGCCAATTTCAAGAAAATAGTCTTCTGGGGATTTAGAACAGCAAATTTCAATTATTGCAGATGAACATTGAAGCGCATTGGTCGGAAGGATTTCGTGACCAATGAGAGCGTTAATTAAAGTGGATTTGCCAGCTTTTGCTTCTCCTACAATGAATAATTTGAAGGTATCGTTTTCAAGCCTGCTTTCTAAATCCTGAAATCCTGATTTATTGATGCTTTCTGGAGGTTCTTTACATAGAACTCGAAATTTTTCGATCAAATTTTGAATTTGTTGTTTTTCTTGTTGATATTTGGCACCAATCACAGAAATTTTCCTTTTTATTTTTAAGTGTTTAAATCAAGAAATTGAATATAGTGGAATTTATGTGTAACTTAATAATCTGCTAGATTATGCACAGAAGTTGTTGTCACGCTGTGCATTATCATGTTCAAATTTGAGCAAATATTTAATGTAATTTTTTTGGGGGGGGGGTGTAGCTACAGCGTTTGTCACGGGAGCAGTAATCACCTGTAACGATCCATCCATCGTTAAATAGGACGATCGTGGCCGATAAGAAAATCTGTTCAGAAGTTTGTTGTGACCGCTTGCTAAGCAGTCATAAAAACTTGCAACGTTATTGAGGGGGGGGGGGGGAGGATAATTTCTATTATATTACACATCCATCAAAAATAAGAAGATTTTAAATGGATGTCAATAAAAATTCAGCAATTCCCGCTAATTTTTTTATTCAGAGCCACTTGCAAAAGTCGGCGGTGGGGTTTTTTTGGATGTGATGGCGGAAAAAAGGATTATTTAGAATTCAAGCAATCGCTCAATGAATACAAGTCCCCTGAAGCCGATTTATTCGACAAAATCAGCTCATATCATCAACATATTGGGCAAAATACGAACATCCGCGCAAGCAGAACCCGTCGACGGCATGTGCCTCAACGCCAAAAACAGAATGAAGGGGGCTGTCAGGTGCGCAGTCTTCGTCACTGATCAACAGTCAGAGCGAAAATACCGAA
>JAPORV010000266.1 GCA_026710055.1 Aestuariivita sp. | reverse complement strand
GCGACATGTCCATTCTGCTTTTCAAAAAAATGCCCGAAAGCGGGAAAAATTCGCCTAATTGTAGACTTTTGCGAGTACCTCTTATTGAATGGTCTTTTTGTCAAGTGTTACTTCGCAGATTTTATTGATGATTGCATGAAGTATGACTGTTAGTATCGCCAATACGAGCAGCGCAGCAAATAACAGTTCAGTTTTAGCACGACCGTTTGCCAGTAGCATAAGATAACCCAAACCTTTAGATGCTCCAACCCATTCACCGATAATCGCGCCAATTGGCGCGTAAACGGCTGCTAACCTCAAGCCTGTTGCAAATCCAGGCAGTGCTGCTGGAATTCGGATGTGCCACATGATTCGAGTAGAAGATGCGCCCATAACACGCGCCAAATTCAACCAATCAGGATTTGTTCGCATTAGTGCATCGAAAAACGCTGATGTAATCGGAAAATAGATAATGATTAATGCCATAACAATTTTGGAACCAAGTCCAAAGCCAAGCCACAGAGTTAAAAGCGGCGCAAGGGCAAAAACTGGAATGGCTTGACTGAAAACAAGCATTGGTCTTGCCAATGCAAGTGCGAGAGGAGAGGCTGCCAGTAATATCGCCGATATGCCACCCAATATAGCACCAAGAATTAAACCAATTATGATTTCGGTCATTGTAATTGCAGCGTGTTCGAGAATTAACGCGCGATTTACCCAGAGCGTTTCAGCGACCGAAGTTGGCGGTGGTAATATGAATCGTGGAAGACCTGTTGCCCAGATTACTCCTTGCCATATGCACAGAATGAATATCGTAGCGGCAATTGCTCTTTGCCAACTTGTCATTTGAATTCCGGTAAGCTAGCGCATTTACGAGTCAAGAAACTTAGCGCACAAATTTCTTGAAAGAGATAGATTTAGTTTAAGTATCGATACATTTTGGTATATTTGAATATCATTGTTAAGTTAGAGATAGTATTTATTTTGAATACTCAATATGTCACTTTGTCGGAATAAAAACTATTCTTTCATCATTTTGTTGATATACGAAATCTGACGCACTTGCTTATGAGTCTGAAAACTAATCTTCATTCCTGTTCTCTCAGTTTTTGCAAAAGTAAAGCTTGACTTTGTAAAACTGCGGTTGAATCTACAGGTCTTGGTATTGAACCAAGAGGAGCTTTTATGCAGGATATCTTATGTGTCGTCATAATAAAAATATTTTGTCCAAGACGCGCGGCTTCGCTCGGGTCGTGCGTTACAAGTAAAACAGTATGGTCTTTTAATAAGGATACTGTTAACTCATGAATATTCGCTCGCGTTACGGCGTCCAATGACGAAAACGGTTCATCAAGAAGCACAATGGGACGATCTTCCATAAGGGTGCGAGCTAATGCCGCACGCTGTTTTTGTCCGCCGGATAGAGCATTAGGTTTTTTTTTGATATGATCTGCAAGCCCAACTTGTTTCAGAATTTCTATTGCTTTTTTTGTATTGAGGTTCTCTCCCCTTAAGCGCGGCCCCAACAAGACATTCTCTAAAGTTGTCAACCATGGAAGTAATAGGTCATCCTGTGCCATCATAGAAACGCGATTGCGTCCAGATTTCAGATTGCCTCGGAGTGACACATGATCTCCGAGGCCAGCAAACAGCTTTAGTATCGTTGATTTGCCAACACCACTCGTGCCAAGCAAACATGTCCATTCTTTTTCTTGAAGCTCTAGGTTTATTCCTTCAAATATCTGAATATCGCCAATAAATGCTGATCCTGATAATTTGAGATTCGAAGGATTATTCATCAAGTATTTGTTGGTTTGGTGGATTGGTGACATTTATTTGAATGAGTAATCGGTGCACTCGGGTTGTAGATAATGAGCAAAAGTTATCGGTTAAAGATAAAAGTAAGAGAAAATCAACAGCTATAAGGCTTTCTACAAGATATTCTAGCAGAATATGGCGAAAGACTCATGATTACTTCATTTGTCATAGGCATTAAATCTCAAAGTTTAGGCATTATGAGTAGTGTATTTAATTGTTGCAGATGACTGTCTCATGGTGGCCAATGTGAAAAAACTTATGGGATTATATACTGTAGTGCCCTGACTATTATATATGCCGTGAATTCATAACGCCGGGCGATAAAAGTCTTATGATGAGCACTAAAGTATATAATCCCTAAAACTCAAGTAAATTTAACTGTTGAGGTACTTGCAAAACGCTGCATTTAAGTGGGTTTTCCCCGCTTTCAGGACTTTGTTGAAAAACAGAAGGAACATGTCGCATTTCTTCATCTATGAAAAAAGAAACAACAACATGCCCTTATCTATATCTCATCTCTGGAACCGATGTTAAGTGAGTGATGCCCTGCGTTGAGCACGGAACCCGGTCTTTTGAATGAAAAGCACTAGCGCTTTGTTGCCGCCCTTGATCAGTAACCAGTGAACATGTTTTTTCGCACTGAATCCTATCGACACGGGCGCCTACAGAAAGACCGGTATGCTTTTGCAAGATCCTTTATCGTCAAGGCCATCCAGGAGAGGCCCACCACCCGAGACTTGATTGATCGGTTACAGTGTAACCCTAAATTGTGTCGTCTCATTTGGGTGGGAAGCGTGTATCGGCTATTGCGAGTGAATCACCTTTTTCACGGTCGTTTGCCTGATTTACAGAAACATCCTGACCCGAGCAGATACCTAAGGCCCTCATTCAAGGGGCGTAGGCAGAGACAGTTGTTGGATATCTGTCACGGGAGGGGCAGCGATTGAAGCCCGTGAGACACTTCAGAAGAAACAACTATCAGCCCAAAAGAAAAGAAGACAAAGCGGGCGCTCGCGCAAAGAAGAGGAACGCGCCACAGCACCCACACAGTTGTCCTGACAGAGGGTGGCACCTTATCTCTTGAAGAGAGAAAAGGATTAATCTTCCCACCGCCTCTGATACAGGCGCAAAACGCAACGCTAAGGGTCATTCTGTGAGTTGGCATTGCCCTCAACTCCCGATTGATGCAGCAGACGGGGACATTCTGGTGAGCTGTCTCTTGTCTTCTGCATCCGTGCATCACAGTCAAGCGGCTCTTTCTTGAGCTTGGATGAGTGCAGACCGTGTTTCGTATTGTGATGAACGGATGGATGCCGCCTATGGTGGTACGGAGAGGCATCAGGTGGCGATCATTGATCCAAACCCCCGTCGGCATGTGGCCTTTGGAGAACATCTTTGTTTTGAGGCTCTTGCTTAACGGTCAGCGGGTCATGTTGACTCATCAAAAGAGCGGCTCAAGCAACACTCCCGTGTTGAGCGGGTGAACGCGGCATGAAAGGACAGCGACGGGGGTCGTTCTCTTCGGGTTCGGGGTGCGGCGAAAGTCGCCTGTCATTTGTTGTTCGGTATCTTCCCTCGGACCGTTGATCAGTGAAGAAGACTGCGCACTTAACAGCACCCTTCATTCTGTTTTTGGCGTGGGCGTACGAGCCCACGGGTTCTACTTGCGCGGATGTTCGCACGATGCCCATTATGGTGATGATGTGAGCTGGTTTTATCGAAAAGTCGGCTTCCGAGGGCTTGTATCCTATCGAAAAGTCGCTTTGATCTTATCTCACCCCCTCCTTCTTTCGCTATCATATCGAAAATTTTCGCCGACTTTTGCAAATAGTTCTGTTGCCCAAAAATAAAAGTCAAGCCATTGTTCAGCTATTTTCTTTTAAGGAATCACGTAAATTTGCTAGTTGAGCAAAAGGTTTTAGATGTTCATCTTCTAGAGCAATTTTCTCTGGTTCCGTGTAAGTCTTTTTGACAGGTTTAGCGTTGCGTTTTCTCGGGTAAGTTGGTATTGCGAGTGATAATGCTTCGCGCATAATTGCAAAAAGATCAATTTCTGAACCAAGTGGTTCAATGAAGTCGATTTCTGAACTTTCGATTTCGACAGTCTCGGAATGAATGTAATTGGCTAAGAAAATGCGTTTAACTGGAATATTAATTCGTGTCGTCACTGGATCCAGAGTTGCAACACAGGGTTGTACTACGCTTCCCCTTAATGTTCCTTCAACTTTCCAATCTGTTTGGCAAACAGACTGAACAATACCGAAATATCGCAATTTCTTAAGTTCAATCAATTCAAGTTGCAGTGCTAATTTTTCTAACGAACTATCAACTGGCCGTAAGTCAAATTCAAAGATCTGGTTTTTTCGCAAATCAGAGACATGAAAAACAGTTTGATCACGTGAAAATGGTAACATGAAAACCTGTGTTCTTCCCTTGAATCAGTGTTAAATTACATGTAGTCAAAATACGACTTAAACCTAATTTTGGCAAGAGGGTCAAAATGCAAGAATTGGCGAATTTTCTGAGATTTCCTCTCAAGTTCGGATGCGGATTAGTGTTGATGATAGTGCTAACCGCGTGTGGAGCACAGTATCGGAATCATGGCTATGTACCAACCGACGAAGAATTGGCAGAAATTGTTATTGGTGTCGATACTCGTGAAACTGTTGAAGAAACCTTAGGAAGAGGCGTATTTTTTGATGTTCTGGATCGAAGAGGGACCTATTATTTGCGTTCTCGAGTTCGGATGCGCGGTATTCTTGAACCAAAAGTCGTTGAGCGAAAGTTGATTGCGGTAACTTTTGATGATGATGAAGTTGTATCAAATATTGAAACTTATGGCCTGTCGGACGGGCGCGAGGTTGTCCTGACGAGGCGTGTTACAGAAAGTTCTGTATCAAGCAGTGGTTTCTTAAGGCAATTACTGGGTAATCTTGGTCGTTTTGACCCTGAAAATGTCATCAATCAATAAACCGTAATTTAGACGCAATTGTGGTTTATTTTTTGATTTCAATTCTTGCATGTCGTTTTTTTCCAGCACTTAGTTTAAGTGGCGAGGTTAACATTTCTGCTTTAATTGTGAGATGAGCGTTGTGTAATGGCATATCATCAATTCGCAAGCCATTCTCACTAATAAGGCGTTTGGCTTCTTTACCTGACTTCGCGAGACCTGCTTTTACGATGAGTTGAACGATTGAAAGCGGTAAGTCGTCCTCAGAAAATACAATAATCGGCATTGCATCACCAATCCCTCCCCGTTCAAAAATCGCCCGGGCAGTTGTCTCTGCTGCCTTTGCCGCTTTCTCACCGTGACAGAGTGTTGTGACCGCATTTGCTAAGATAATTTTTGCGGTATTTTTCTCGGAGTCTTTCAAGGCACCTAAGCGGTCACATTCTTCAATTGGTAGTTCGGTGAATAATTTTAAAAACCGACTTACATCATCGTCTGAAACATTACGCCAATATTGCCAAAATTCGTAAGGGATAAGCATACTTTCATTGAGCCATATTGCGCCAGCTGCTGATTTCCCCATTTTTTTTCCATCTGACGTGGTGAGAAGTGGTGACGTTAAACCAAATAGACTTTTCTGTTGAATGCGTCGCGTTAAATCAATGCCGTTGACGATGTTACCCCACTGATCACTACCACCAAACTGTACCCGACAGCCATATCGACGATGAAGTTCCAAAAAGTCGTATGCTTGCAAGATCATATAATTAAATTCTAGAAATGATAATGATTGCTCGCGATCAAGCCGTGACTTTACGCTATCGAAACTTAGCATTCTGTTGACGCTGAAGTGTCTGCCAAATTGATTTAAGAAATCAAGGTAGTTGAGTCTTTCAAGCCATTCAGAATTATCCAACATTAGTGCATCAGTTGAACCCTCGCCATAATGAAGATATTTTTCAAATACTGATTTTATTCCTACGATATTTGCCGTGATCTCAGATGATGTCAAAATGGGGCGCACATCAGCGCGAAATGAAGGATCGCCAATTCTCGTTGTACCACCACCCATTAGCGTAATGGGCTTATGACCAGTTTTTTGTAACCAGCGCAACATCATTATTTGTGTTAGAGAGCCGATGTGCAATGATTTAGCAGTGGCGTCAAAACCAATGTATCCAGATATAACCTCTGACATTAGCGCATTGTCAAAGCCTTCAATATCTGTACAATCTGCGAGAAAGCCACGCTGAATTAAGATATTCATGAAATCTGACTTTGGACGATAGGTCATTCTTTGCCTCATCACAATGATTTATTATGTTATAGTTGATGAAGTTACTTAGGAAAAGGCCATGAGTTCAACAAGAGACAGTTTGCAGTCTTTTCAGGCAGTTGGAACGATGAGTGGAACATCGCTTGATGGTGTGGATGCTGCTGTATTAGAAACAGATGGGCATCGCATTATTCGTTTTGGTCCGACCAGATTTCAAGCCTATAATGAAGAAGAAAAAGAATTAATAAAAAAGGGGTTTGGACATTGGCAAGGATCAGCCGTCAGTCACGCCGAAGAGGTTGTGAATAACGCTCATAAGCGCCTACTTGTTCAATTCAAGGAAGTTGATCTGATTGGCTTTCATGGTCAGACATTAGCACATGAACCACAAGGACTTGGCACGCTTCAAGTTGGAAACGGAGCAGACTTAGCTGAGGAACTTGGTGTACCAGTTGTGTGGGATTTTCGCTCCAGAGATGTAGAATCTGGAGGGGAAGGGGCACCACTAGCCTCCTTTTTTCACTTTGCATGCAGTAAGTGGATTGGTGCAACGGCCCCTTTATGCTTTCTCAATTTGGGCGGGGTTGGAAACATTACATATGTTAACCCTATTTATGATTTTCCTGAGTTAGAAGGTGCGTTGCTTTCTTTTGATACTGGACCAGCAAATGCGCCGATTAATGACATGATGCGAGCGCGACGAGGTCTTGACATGGATAGAGGTGGTGCTTTTGCTAAAACAGGTCGCGTTAATCAAGAGTTCCTTTGTGAATTTAACAATCATGTATTTTTTGCGCGTAAACCACCGAAGTCACTAGATCGAAATGCCTTTGAGGGGCTTTTTCACTTATTATCGACTTTATCAGATGCTGATGCAGTTGCGACTGTTTCTGCAACCTGCATTTCGGCTGTGATGAGAGGGTTTGAGTATTTCCCAACTGTAGTTTCACAAATTCTTGTTACAGGCGGTGGCCGATACAATACATTTTTAATGAAAATGCTCAAGGAAGCCGCAGGTTGTTCTGTTAATCCTATCGAGTCAGTTGGCTTAAATGGTGATATGCTTGAAGCGCAGGCTTTTGCCTATCTTGCTGTTCGCGCCTTTCATGAATTGCCAATAAGTTGTCCCTCAACGACTGGGACTAGAACTGCTATGAGTGGAGGTATTGTAAGCTACCCACATGAAAATTATGGAATTCGCCAACATTTTGAGGTTTAAGTACTCGGATAGATATAGTTGCACTGTCGTCGTTTGTAAGTGTGAGTGCCAAAGTTTGTGCTTAGTAATTTTTTGGGGATTATATACTTAAGTAACAAACTACCACATATAAAAAATAATCAGCAAATTTCTGAATATTTATACTACTTAGTGTCTGTAAAAAAACCCTAAATTCGATATTAAAACGCTGAAAAAGTTGACTCTTTTGTCATTTTTCTCTGGCGAAGATTGCGGGTATTTGATACAATATCAGCAATTATAACCAAGATTTGCCCCAAATCAGTAAATCTTCGCCAGAATCTCACAAAAGAAAGGTCACATTATGCGCACATCCTTCGCAATACAACCCCTTCTTGGCAATACCGCCACCCGTCAGCTC
>JAPORV010000200.1 GCA_026710055.1 Aestuariivita sp. | reverse complement strand
CCGAGGCACGCGCGGAACTTCGGACGGCCATCGGGATTACGCCACTTAAGCGCCTCGGCGACCCGCGTCGCCAGTCGGGTGCGGCTGATGCCGGCATGGGTATCAAGGATCTGCTGGATCTGGTCGATCCGCCGGGCGGTGAACCGCTTGCCAAAAAACGTCAGCGCCTTGAAGGTCTTGGGGTCAAAGGACATCACGGTATCTCCAGAACGTCAATAAGGAGATGCGTACAGGATCATTTAAGCCGAGTGAAGCGCCGAATACAAGAAAGAGAATAAAACTGAAAAAATTGACGATAATCAAAGAGTTAAAGAAATATTACCCGCCTCATTCCCACATGGAATAAAACTATAATTTAAGTTAATGCCATTGCCCCCCCCTTTAAAATCTTACCACCTATCGCAACAGCTTCGCGATGACCCACTTCTTTCGCCTAAAGACAAACCGCGTTATCTAACGTATCTGAGGTATATTCGAAAACACATGACGAAAGCGCGATCCCGCTGACAGTGTCCAACGATCATACGTCGGACTCCAAAACGCGCCAATCGCAATCTTTGAGTCGTCATCCAGATAGTCAGCACATTCAGCAAAGGCACAAACCCCACGATATCCGGCCCGTCGTGCCGCAACGGCAATCGTTAGATAACAGGCAAGTGTGTAACGTTGACCTTGCACAAATCGAAAGTCTTCAATCATATTGAAAAAGTCATAGAGACTGCGTAACACGTCGACCGAAGGCGCGGCCTCTTCTTCGGTGAGGCTTTGAAGCGTCTAGTCAGCTCCACTTAATTTCTCTTATGCATTTCCCGTTCAATCAAATACATAGACCTCTTTAGGGTGTGCATTTTTTGCCAATGCGCCAATCCCCCAAAGATGCGCAAAGCCGTGTGTGCTTCCCAGAGATTTCCAATTTGCCGCACAATGACACTTCCCAGCAAAACGAGAGCGCTCTCCAAATCTCTCAGCTAACAACACCGGATAGCCGTGCAAGGTCTGCGTGTCGGTTGATAAACGACGCAAGCTCAAGCTCAGAACACGCAACGCTCAATTCGGCACCCGTCCCGTGTCCAAGACCAAAAAGCGCGTGTTGTTCGCCACAAAATGCAACCAAGCATAAAGTTGCTTCGGAGACCATCCTAACCATCGGTCACGCATGCCAATCTTGAAAGCCTCGACTTGCCAACCTGACAGAGCCAACCAAGTATCATCGACTACAGCCACATATCGTAACGCTCAACCGAAAAGACCTTTGAAACCCAGATAATGACACTCAAACATTAACTGATCCCATCGCCGTTGCTCTGACATTCGTATAGACAGATCGCACTTCTATATCGCGCAAGCAAAAACGCTTTTGATTGCGTGTTTCAGTTTACAGGAGAGGCTCTTATCGGAAAAACACATTGCCAGCCCCTAAATCACCTCGGAACAATTTTTTTCAATCTTTGCAACATTTTTCAAAAGCTTGTAAAAAATAAAGAAGCACCTTTCGCACAAATTCGTTTACACCGCAGGAAAAAAATCCAACGGTTAAGATGACGTTACCACAAAAATGACGATAATTAATGTCTGTTAAAAAAACTCCTAAATTCACTGGTAAAATTTTGAAAACATGTGCTTTTCTGATAAGTTTGTTCTGGCGAATATTTCCGATATTTGGTACAATTTTTTAATATTTTGCAAGATTTCCATTGAATCAGCTAATCTTCGCCAAATTGAAGAAAAAACATCCACATATTTCGGTTAAGTCAACACGTTGAAAAATATACTTTTATGCATGGCATACTCTTAAAATTTGAGAAAAACGGGGTTTTTTAACAGACACTATATATAGACTTTTGCTTAGCCTTCCTATCTGCCTAGGGACAGATTTACGGTTGGCATATGAATTGCGCCTCAATAACGACAAAAGGATGTGATAAGGCATCATCTAAACTATTGACAATCCGCCCGAGGTAAGAACATCTGAAACAAAGAATAAACTTGCTAAGTTGATCTAAACAATATGTTATGTCCACATTAATAAAGGTAGGAGAAAACCTTTGTTGAAATTCACTAAAATGAGGTTCTGTTCTTTTAATAAGAGACTTATTCTTAAGCCTCTGATGATTATGCTTGCGATAAAAATAATGTCCGTCGCATCAGCAGTTTTTTCTGAAACTCCCCCAAGACTTGCAAAAATTGTTTCTGTAGTCGAAACAAGCGGCGAAATTACAAGGCAATTTTTTGGACATATAGCAGCTAAACAAACAGTAGACCTCGCTTTTCAAGTTAGTGGTCAAATTGTCAACCTTAACGCAATTGAAGGGCAAACGTTATCAGAAGGCGATCTGATTGCACAACTTGATCAAGAGCCTTTTGAACTTGCTTTACTAAAAGCACGAACCGAACAATTGCAAGCTGACAGAACTCTTTCACGTTTACAAAGATTGCAAGGAAATAGTGTAAGTGAAGTAACTGTAAACGACGCTCAAACTAATGCAGAATTAGCAGCTATAAATGTAATAAACGCTGAACGCTCTTTGAAACAAGCGTCCCTTGTTGCTCCTTTCACGGCACTCGTGGCAAGTCGATTATCAGCAAACTTTTCTACAATTAATGCGGGTACACCGATTGTTCGACTACATGATATGTCGGAACTTAGAATCGAGATTGACGTTCCAGAAATTTTTTTTCAGGCAGCTGGAGAAAATCCTGAGGTGGATCTCACAGCAAAATTTCCTGCTATTGATAAAGAATTTTCAATCGTACCAAGGGAATTCAATGCTGAAGTTTCATCAACCGGGCAAACATTCCAGATAACACTGGGAATGCCTCCTCCAGAGGGTCACATCATACTACCCGGTTCGTCTGTAACTGTAACAGCAATTTTGAAAGGCGGCACCCCTAAACTCATCATTCCAACATCCTCAATCATTTCGACAAATGCAGGAAGTCCGCAAGTCATGATTTTTGACGCGACAGGATCCGATAAAGGCAAAGTGAGGAAGGTTGATGTGAATATTACACCATCTCGATTTGGAAAAGTTCAAGTGCTTTCAGGCCTCATTGCCGGTCAAGAAATCATAGCGAGTGGTGCAGCATTGCTTGCAGATGGGGAAATCGTGCGGCGATTTTCAGGCTTTTCTAACTAAATTTAATCACGACCATTTCTATTAGCATTAAATCTGCAAACAGTAAATCTGATTAAATTTAATAATTATTGAGAATTTCCGTGCGATCTAGACACAATACATGCAATAAAAGGATCGGTTATTGTCAACAAATTGGTCTAAAATGTGCGCATCAGCTTATTAGGCGCTACGAATGATTAATATCGCGAGAACTTCAATTGATCGCCCCATCCTTACTTGGCTTATTATTTTATCGTGTTTGATAGGTGGAGCTTGGGGCTTTGATGGGCTTGGGCGCTTGGAAGATCCCGCGTTTACGATCAAATCAGCGGTTATCAGCATAAATTACATCGGAGCGTCTGCTGATGAAGTTGCTCGCGAAATCTCAGACCCTATTGAGTCAGAAATTCAGAAAATGTCTGAAGTAGACGAGATTCAATCGGTGAACACACCAGGAAATTCGCGAATCACAGTCAATATTCAAGAACAATACGGAGGAGATGAACTTCTCAAAATATGGAGTAAGTTAAGAAATCGAGTTGCAGAAGCGAGCTTACCAAGCGGGGCATCAAAGCCAAGCGTAAATGATAGCTTCGGCGATGTTTTTGGCCTATACTATGCAGTAACAACACCCGGTTTTGATGATCATGAAATTCATGATATCGCACGTTTTATACGATTGAAATTACTCACTGTCGGCGGCGTAGCAGACATCAATATACAATCTTTACCTGAAGAAGTCATTTATGTAGAACCATATGCCGCTCTCGCATCAAATTTGGATATTCCACCAATTACAATTTTAAATGCTTTGGAAACAGCGACTTCAATTTCTGATGGTGGCTCTGTTCAATCGAACAACGAACGTACCCTCATTATGGGCCCTCAAGGGAGCAGTACAGTAGAAGAAATCGCTGGCTTGACAATTGGTGCATCTGGGCAACTAGTAAATCTCATTGACTTTGCAGAAGTTTATCGAGCTCGCAAAGATACCCCTAATACAATTATCAGATTTAATGGGAACGAAGCTTTCACAGTTGGAATAGCCGCCATTAGCACTGAAAATATCGTCGAAATAGGTGCTCGTGTCGACCAAAAACTCGCTGAATTGTTACCACAACTCCCAGTCGGAGTCCAATTACATCCGATATATCAACAGCATAAGGTCGTCGAAAAGGCTATTAACGATTTTTGGATTAATCTGGCGATGTCGGTTGGAATTGTCGTCATCGTATTAGCTCTTTTCATGGGATGGAGAGCAGCGGTTGTTGTAGGATCGACCTTATTTTTGACAGTTATTGGTACTTTACTTTTTATGGCTCTATTTTCAATTGAAATGGAACGTATTTCCCTTGGTGCATTGATCATTGCGATGGGCATGTTGGTTGATAATGCTATTGTAATTGCTGAAGGGATGCAGGTCGCAATGCGCAATGGGCGCTCATCTCGCGATGCCGCTGCAGAAACAGCAGATAAAGTACAGGTTCCACTTCTTGGC
Organism: Aestuariivita sp.; assembly: GCA_026710055.1. Lineage (GTDB taxonomy): Bacteria > Pseudomonadota > Alphaproteobacteria > Rhodobacterales > Rhodobacteraceae > JAPORY01. The sequence goes on along the minus strand of JAPORV010000200.1, from coordinate 3,043 downwards.
GCAACGATTATCGCGATTTTAGCATTTGCTGGAATTGGTCTTAGCACAGACGCAGTTGGTGAATTTCTATTTTCGTTATTTGCCGTGATTGCCATCTCCCTAACGCTATCTTGGGTACTTGCAATGAGTGTAACTCCATTGCTAGGACATTATTTTTTTGTTAGTGCGAGCAACAAAAATCCAACCTCTAAACCTGGTCTGGTCTTTCTTATTTATGAAAAGCTATTACGTGCCTGCTTTAAAGTAAGGTGGCTCGTAATTTTACTTTTGATTGCATTCACAGCGACTTGTTTCGCGCTCTTTGGGCAGTTAAAGCAACAATTTTTTCCAGATAGCAATACACCTATTTTCTTTGTTGATTACAAACTTGCGCAAGGTGCATCGATTCATAAAACCTCAAACGATTTACTTGAAATAGAAGCCTGGCTGGCAAAACAACCGTCCGTCGTTTCTACAACCGCATTTGTCGGGCGGGGCGCATCACGCTTTATGCTCACATATCAATCAGAGGACCCTAATCCGTCGTATGGACATTTGATTGTGCGCGCCGAGACACTAGAAAGTATCACTCCTCTCATTGATCGCTTAGAAAAATTTACGCAAAACAGCCATCCGCACGGGACTATGCGGGCCTATCGACTAGCCTTTGGTCCCGGAGGCGGTAAACCAATTCAAGTCCGATATTCAGGCGCTGATCCAGTTGTGTTACGAAATCTCGCCAATCAAGCTTTAGAAACATTGTCATCGGTATCGACAAGTATTGTCAGACCAAGTGTTGATTGGCATCAACTTGAACAAGTTCTCCGCCCCCTATACGCAATTGATCGCGCACAGGAAGCTGGTATTAATCGTGACAACGTAACCCAGATACTGTTGTACGCAACCGAGGGTGTTTTGGCAGGATTTTATCGTGAACAGGAAAGACAAATACCAATAGTTGTGCGTTCAAACCGAGGTGAGAATATTTCACTTTCAGATCAAGTGATTTATTCTCAAGGTGCTGGACTTTTAGTACCATTTGAGCAAGTTACCGATGGATTGATTTTCGAAGGGCAAAATACAATCCTCAAACGCCGTGACCGTGAATTCACAATTACGGTTGAAGCCGATGTGTTGCCAGGCAAGACGGCGGCAGAAACACAAGCCGAGATCCATGATGCTATTGAAGCTCTTGTGATTCCAACTGGCTATAAAATGGAATGGGGTGGCGAATATGAAAATTCGCGAAACGCTCAAGCTAGTCTCGGGGCGCAGTTACCCATAAGTCTGATTTTGATGATCATTATTTCGATATTGCTATTTAATGCAATTCGACAGCCGCTTATCATATGGCTATTAATTCCTTTATCGATTAATGGTGTTGTGTTAGCTCTACTTGGATCTGATCTTCCGTTCACATTTACTGCACTACTTGGCTTGTTGTCCCTTTCTGGGATGTTAATTAAAAATGGTATTGTACTGGTTGAAGAAATTGACCTTACTCGTAAAGCCAATCCAAATCAACCACTATCAGAGTGTATCATAAAAGCTTCAGCTTCGAGGTTACGTCCAGTGATTTTGGCAGCAACAACAACAATTTTTGGAATGATTCCATTAATCGCAGATGCCTTTTTTAGATCAATGGCAGTTACAATAATGGGAGGGCTTGCGTTTGCTTCACTTCTTACACTTGTTGCTGCCCCAATTCTTTACTTAATTTTGTTTTCAAAAATAAGCAGACATTCACAAGCCAATTCATCTAAGTCCAACAAAGATTTTAATCGTAACATTCACGAATCTACCACATAATTCGTAAACAAGAAAAATCACAGCGATTCCCACTAATTTTTTTATTGATTAATTTCAATCAGTTACAAGATATGACGAGAATCTTTTTCGTAGACTTTTCGACTGGAATTTATTAACATGCTCAAAAAGTAAATTGAGCAGTTTTATAAAACATTCTTTTCAAAAGCATCGGTCGATGCCCAGGTTGTTAAAGATGATAGGCACATCCTTTGACGCAATTTTAGACGACCGTCGAACTCGATTAATCACCCTGAAAGATGACCTCCCTTCCGCGTCCGCCCTGTTTCATCAAAAGGTTGGGGATTATAACCCTTGCTAAAACAAAATTCGTATATATTGATTTTAAAAGGAGAATCGATATGGCCAGCAAGAACAACCCACGCAAGGCGCACCGCGAGGGAATCAGTCTGGTTCAGGTCTGCGACATGTTTCCGATTGAGGAATCCGCCCAAAAATGGTTCGAGAAAATTGTTTGACCCAACGGCCGTATCTGTCCCCGCTGCGGTTGCGCGGACACGAAGACGGCCAGCGCGACCTCTCCACTTCCGTACTACTGTCGCGGATGCCAGAAGCCGTTTTCCGTCAAGATCGGAACCGCGCTCCAGAGGTCAAACCTGCACCTCCGTAAGCGGATTTTCGCTATCTAGTGTCTGTTAAAAAACCTCTATTTTTCTCAAATTTCAAAAGTTTACCATGCATAAAAGTATATTTTTCAACGTGTTGACTTAACCGAAATATGTGGACGCCTTTTCTTCAATTTAGCGAAGATTGGCTGATTCAACGGAAATCATGTAAGATATTATGAAATTATACCAAATATCGGAAATCTTCGCCAAAACAAACGCATCAGAAAAGTACATTTTTTCAACAGTTTACCAGTGAATTTAAGGGTTTGTTAACAGACACTATCTACTTGGAGATGACCAACCTGAAGGGCGTCAGCAGCATGAAGCTACACAGAGACATCAACGTGTCGCAGAAGAGCGCCTGGTTCATGCTGCACCGTATACGGAAAGCGTGGTCGGGTGAACTTGAGAAAACCTTTGAGAGATCAGTTGAGATTGACGAGTCAATATTCGGCGACAGGCGGGCGAACATGTCAAACGCGAAGCAAAAGGAGTTACGCGAGGCTGGTATGCGGCAGGGTCCGCAGGGCAGGATGATCGCAATCGGCGCGAAGAACCGAGAAACGGGTAAGGTTACGGCCAGGGTGATCAATTCCGTTGACGGGGAAACGCTTCTGGGTTTCGTTGAT
>JAPORV010000324.1 GCA_026710055.1 Aestuariivita sp. | reverse complement strand
ACGAATAAAATAAGACGCAAGGCCTCTGGGGGCGGCCGCCCCCAGAGGCCTTGGCGCCCCACTTGTGCGTTTGCTGAGATTGAGTTATACTCTTCCCACAGAGAGATGTACGGCTTGTGACATACCACTGCACAACAGCCATGCCTCATCACCAGAGCGTCACCTCCCCTCACTTAGCAAAAGCCTTGAGTGAGGTGAAATGATGTCTCTTGGTGCACTTCACAGTTGAAACGGGCTATTGATAAAATACAGTGGTATAGGTGAGTGCAGCAATTCCCGCTAACTCGGGTGAATAGTAACGAGTGTCATTCGAACTCTAAGTTTCCGAGAAAACTTGAAAAAAATGTTCCAAACATAACATTTAAGTTTTAATTTTGGTACAGAAACTTTATGAAAATAATTTTTTTAAATTGTGTAAGTATATGAAAATAAAAGAAAAAATATTCTAGCAGGAATTGCTGAGGTGGGTGAAATCCCAGTAAAAATTACGAAGCATTATTCTGAAAAATAAGTTTAGAAGTTATTTTGAGATTATCAGGTTAGGTTGATATTTTATGAAAAAGGTTTCTTATTGTCGTGATAAAAGAGGATTGCTTATCGCTGAAGGCCACATTCTTAAACGGTTGGGAAGAAACCGCCTGCTGTTCGGTTAAAGAGAGCCATGAAATTAACTCTTAAAGAGCTTGATTTTTAGGTGGAGGTGAGTACCGGATTCGAACCGGTGTACACGGATTTGCAGTCCGCTGCGTAGCCTCTCCGCCAACTCACCACAGTATTTATTCAATGTTTATTGGAAGCAACATTTTTTTGCAAGTAATACCTAGTGTTTTTCCAAGGCAACCCCACGTTATTTTTTATCACTTTTTTATTGATAAGGCATTGTTGTATGTCGCATGTGCGCTGGCGCGCAAGGTTTCGCTTGTGGCGGAACGGCTGTTCTGACATCATTAATTGCTTTTTGATAGTCGCGGGATGGAAGTCAAAAAATTTTGTAAAAGGATCATTTTTTGCGGTCATTCTTAAAACAGATCGTTCACACTGGATGCATGATGCTTCAAGCTGTCAACATTGATCAGATCTTGTACACATCATTGCTGGCCGCATAAAGTTACTTTCGGGCGTTGCCTGCAAGCTGGCGTCTTAGCGCTTGTTGATGCTGTCGACCCTGATGCGCTCTGCGATGGATGTGCTGGTGCGTGTTACAAGCTGTCGAGATTGGTGGTGCAGTCAGTAATTCCTGCTAGAATATTTTTCATAAAATTTCTGCACCAAAATTGAGACTTTACTATTATTTTTGAAACATTTTTTCTAGTTTTTCAGAGACTTGGCGTTCGAATGACACTCGTTATCATTCACCAGAGTTAGCGAGAATTGTTGTAATTGTTCCGATATTGTTGTTTGGCAATAATGAATACTTTAAATAACAGGCTATTTAAATGCTGGTCTAATACTTTTTTGGCAAGATTAAAGTATATTAAATATGTTGAAGAAAAGGTAAAGTTGTGTCAAAGACTAAAGTAGGCTTTGAAGAAAAACTGTTTATAGTTGTTCGTTTAATTTTTTGAAATAGTTCGTCTTTTGTGATTGGAAAGAAGGGTAATGGCTGACTTTGCACAGCGGCGACGGATGATGGTAGATACACAAATTCGACCATCTGATGTAACAAGTTATCCAATTATTGAGGCGATGCTAACAGTGCCTCGTGAGATGTTTGTACCCATTAATGCGCGTGAAGTGGCTTATGCAGGCGAGCATATTTATCTTGAAGATAATCGCGTCATTCTTGATTCGCGTACACTTGCAAAGATGCTAGAGGGAATTAACTTCGTGGGTGATGAGCTTGTACTTGATGTCGGAGGATACCTTGGTTACTCATCAGCAATTGCCGCCCGACTTTCTCAAGTTGTTGTTTTACTTGAGGAAATTGAAGAATGTGTTGCTGAGGCACCTATTTTACTTTCAGAAGTTGCGGCTGATAATGTCGTGGTTCACGAGGGTATATTGTCGCAGGGAGCGGATAGTTTAGGGCCTTATGACGTCATCATTATTCAGGGTGGTGTTGGCGAAATGCCAGAAGGGTTGATTTCTCAACTCAAGGACGGTGGTCAGATTGCCGCCCTTTTCATGGAGGGTGCTCTTGGGAGTGTGCGGGTAGGGCACAAGGTGGCGGACGAAATAAGCTGGCGTTTTTCGTTTAATGCCTGCGCGCCGATTCTTTCTGGTTTTGAGCAGAAAAGAGTTTTTTCGCTTTAGCTAGAATTGGTTAAATATTCTCATTGTAATGCTATTGAAATATGATTTTTAGCTGACAAAAATGTAATTGCCATGTCAAAAAACAGCTTTAAATTGATATATACGCAAGAAAAAGGGTGATGTTTTAAATTAAATTTTTGATTTGCAATATATAGAGTTAGGCACCGAATCATGTTGAATGAGATTTATGAACTTTACACTGTTTCTCATGAAAATGTTTTTATTATCAGAATGATCTTATGACTTTTTGATTGGCCTGAAGGCATTGCATCACATGGCCAATAAGATGTATGTCAAATCATGTAATATCTTGATCCCATTTTTGAACATACGGGTTTAGGAATTTGGCAAGAGTTGGAGTGATAAAATGGGTTGGAAGATGTTAAACAGAATTTTCCGAGTAGCTATATTTCTTTTTAGCATTGCTTTTCTCGTTAGTCCTAAGGCTCATAGTGATAATCTTGCGGATGCACTTGTTGGTGCTTATGAAAATTCCGGTATTTTGGAGCAAAACAGAGCATTGTTGCGAGCGGCAGACGAAGATGTTGCCACGACGCTCGCCGCGCTTCGACCTATTTTGGAATTTGGTGCGAGTTTATCAAGGTCATTAAATGACCCTACACCCCACGTGACATCGCAAAATGTGAATTTGATTGTAACGTGGCTTTTGTGGGATAATAATAGGTCTAATTTATCAAAGCAAGCAGCAAAAGAGACGGTCTTGGCGACACGTGCTACTTTGCTTTCGCTTGAGCAACAAGTATTGTTTCGAGCGATCATTGCTTACTTGGATGTTATTCGCAGTAGGGAATTTGTTTCTCTTAGGGAGAATAACGTTCGGTTATTACAAGAAGAGCTACGTGCAGCGCAGAACCGTTTTGAATTGGGTGCCATAACTCGTACTGATGTTGCACTTGCGGAAGCGCGTTTGGCTCAAGCGCGTAGTAATTTAGCGACAGCGGAAGGTAATTCAATCAATAGTCGTCAAGAATATTTAAGTGTAGTTGGTCGTGCACCTGGCACTCTTTCTGCACCACCGACATTACCGACAAGGCCGAACTCTATCGACAATGGAAAAGCCATCGCCGTTCGTAGTCATCCTGATATATTGCGTGCTCAACATCAGCTAGCGGCATCTGAACTACGTGTGAGAGCAGCAAGAGCTGATCTTGGTCCTAAGTTTTCGTTACGTGGACGATTATCAACTGATCACTCAAGTAGTCGTCAGGCCGAGCGTGATAGTGCGTCGGTTTTTTTGAATCTTGCGCAGCCTATTTATCAAGGTGGGGCTTTGAGTTCCCGATTGAGAAAAGCGATGGTTTTGCGGGATAGTGCCCGGGCTAATCTACTTGTTGTTCAGAAAAACCTTCAGCAGAATGTTGCAACTGCGATGGTGCGATTTGATGTTGCGACGGCGAACATTGAAGCTCTTGAACGACAAATTCGGGCAGCAGAGGTTGCGTTTCAAGGTGTGCGAGAAGAGGCCACTCTTGGAGCACGCACAACACTTGATGTCCTTGATGCTGAACAGGAGTTATTAAATGCGCGGGCGAATTTAATCGCGGCACAGTCTGAACTGGGTGTTGCGGCCTATCAGATTGTAGCTTCTCAAGGGAATTTAACGGCGGCAAATTTGGGTCTTAGTACGCAGATATATGATCCAAAAGCATATTATGAAATTGTAAAGGACGCGCCGGGGTTATTCTCTGAGCAAGGCCGACAATTAGATAGAATTTTGCAGCGACTGGATCAGCAGTAGAAAAATAGAGCCCTGTATTATTCGTTTCAATGAGCATACTGGTTTTATCCCAAGAGGACTAAAGGCGCAGACTCTGTTCTGAGTTAATGCTGATTGACGAGATCAGCCAACTTTCAAATACGGCATTGGGCTTTTATTTGAAATAAGATTGATTTGCATTGATCATTTTAATTGATAACGCGACTTGCTTTAAGGATATGATCCAAGTTCATGTATGTTTCCAAGTGTTTGGAGAGGTCATTAAGTGTTTTTTCGATTTCATCATCATGGGCGATTTGTGACTTTTGGCCGAAATTATTCAAGAAACTGGCCCGAAATTCGTCACTAATGAAAATGCCGTGTAAATAAGTCCCTTTGATTTGACCACCATTGGCTATTGCCCCTTCGTTTTTTCCATCCATTTTAAACCAAGGTTTTGACAGTGAATTGCCAGTACTGCGTCCCATATGGATTTCGTAACCTTCCACATTTGAATTTGAAAGAGTGCAGCACGCTTTTTGATTTGCCAATCGTTTGCGCTTTGTTAAAATGGTTTTGATTTCCAGATATCCAAGTCCATTTACTTTTGTTGCTTTGCCTTCAATACCATTGGGATCCTCTATGGTTTGTCCCAGCATTTGAAATCCTCCGCATAAGCCAATTAAATGGCCCCCGCGTCTGATGTGAGCGGCGATATCAACGTCCCATCCCTGAGCGCGTAAGAATGCTAAGTCAGAAATGGTGGATTTGCTGCCGAGTAGCATCACTAAATTAGCATTACCAGGAATAGGACGACCTGGCTTAATTATTTTGATTTGAATCGAGGGTTCAGCAGCGAGTGGATCCAGATCGTCAAAATTGGATATTCTTGCAAACTGCGGTACAGCGATGATGAGGTCACCGCTCCCCTGTGATTTAATATCCATTATATCTTCGGCGGGCAGTTTCCAAGCTGCGTTGAACCATGGGATAACGCCGAAATTCGGCCAACTTGTTCGTTGTGTAATGTCACGTAATAAGTCATCAAGTAATCGAATCTCGCCGCGAAACTTATTAATTCCGAATCCACAAATTTGTGATTGATCTTGTCGGTTGAGGACTGTGTGAGTGCCAACGATTTGTGCGCTCACGCCGCCACGCTCTATATCACCAACAAGAATTACGGGTATATTGAGCTCGGTCGCAAAGCCCATATTAGCGATGTCACCTTTGCGTAGGTTTGTTTCAGCAGGGCTTCCTGCGCCTTCAATTAAGACAAGTTCTCTTCCTTGTGCAATTTGCTTGAAACTATTTTTCACAACAGGAAGAAGATCACGTCTTGACGACATATAGGTTAGGGCGTTTTGTTGTTTAATTCTTTTACCGCGTACAATGAGTTGTGCACCTGTGTCGGTTTCTGGTTTAAGCAGGATGGGATTCATATCTGAAATTGGCGCAATGCCAGCGGCTTTAGCTTGTAGTGCTTGAGCACGACCAATTTCACCACCGTCTTGAGTAACGGCGGCATTATTTGACATGTTTTGCGGTTTAAACGGTGCTACTGAAAAACCACGTTTGGAGAATGCTCTGGCGAGTCCGGCAACAATGAGCGACTTACCGACATTGCTCCCTGTGCCTTGAATCATTATCGCCCGTGTCATGCTGGTTTCCAAATATGATATGATTGATCACGGAAAGAGCGTACGAACAGGAATTTGTCAAATGTTCTATGTGTTTTGTTCCGCAGAGACAGTGCAAATACGCTTCATTGATGTAGCGTGTGTTAAAGAATGCGAAAAAAATAACGTGAAACGTGTTATGCGGCTTCCGCCTGATGTTGAGCGGAGCTTCGCCTTTCACTTTCTTCTCGAGAAAGTGCGACAGAAGTTCTGATACCTTTTGCCACAAATTCCATGAGGCCGCTCACGACGCGTTCATTTGGGTCTATACCTGCACATGTTAGGACTTCTCGCCCATCTTTAGAGCGTGCCCAACGAGCAATCTGCTCAGGTCCGTTTCCATATTTCTTATCATCGGCAATGGCATCATCGAGTGCTGCTAATACGACCGCTGCAAATAGTTTTTTTGCGCGACTACCTTGTTCATTAATTAATCCGCTACTCTCAACGAAATCTCTCATTCCGCTTTCCTTTTAGTTTATTTGTTTTTTAATTTCGGCTTTATGACCTAAATGAATTTAATTTTCTATACTAAATTTATATATTGGCGCTCATATTCAAAGTTTTTGACTTTATTTTATTGTATCGTTATTAATATGTTTTCAACATGAGGTTGTTATATATGTGGTGTTGTTTTTAAAAAATTCAATTGATTTTGAGGTTTTGTTTAATGCCGAGAATAAATGGCAATGAAATTCGTCCAGGGAATGTTTTGGATTATAATGGTGGTCTTTGGCTGGCGGTAACAGTTGATCACGTGAAGCCGGGTAAGGGAGGCGCATTTGCTCAGGTTGAATTGCGGAATATCAGAAATGGGTCTAAGTTGAATGAGAGGTTTCGTTCGGCGGATAAGGTTGAGCGTGTACGATTAGAGCAACGTGATCAGCAGTTTTTGTATGAAAATGATGGTATGCTTGTTTTTATGGATGCTGAGACGTTTGATCAGGTTGAGTTACCGGCTGATATTCTTGGCGAGCGTCGTGCGTTTTTGCAAGATGGTATGACGGTTGTTATTGAGTATTATGCTGAGGAGGCATTGAATGTAACGTTACCGCAGAAGGTCACTTGTCAAGTTGTTGAGACGGCGCCTGTTATTAAGGGTCAGACGGCGGCGAATTCCTTTAAGCCTGCCACTTTGAGTAATGGTGTTAAGGTGATGGTACCACCATTTGTGAATGTGGAAGAAGATATTGTTGTGAATACTGAAACAATGGAATACGCTGAGCGAGCATGATTGAAAATTTCTTCAAACAAGAGATTAGAGGTTTGCAAATTTGCCAAATTAGAGTCTAGTTTGTGAGAGACGTTACGTGCTTTGAGTAAGAACTCAAAGTTGAACGGGCGTCTAATAATAAGTATGTTAAGGAACACTTATTGATATATTGGCAAAAAAATTGGGGCTTATATACATTACTTGACACAGACCACTCCTCCCTACAACAGGGATTAATATGGTCGGTTAGCCCGTTATTGGACCCATGTTCTGCGTCTTTCTTACTGATTGATACTATTTAACAACATGATTTTATTCTTGTCGAGTAATGTATCTAAGCCCTAAAAATCTTCGTGAGAGAAAAATCACAGAAGAGTCAATTTTTTCAACAGCATTTTAACTCGAACTTCCTCTTTGCTGAATTGTCAAGTTATTGATAATATGTACAAAATTTATAAGCGGGATCCTATTTACTGGATAGGAATGGCGGATCAAAAGGGTCAGGACAGCTTGAGGTCCAGAAGGCGAAAAGCCTCCGTCTAAAGATCCGTTGGTTGGGAAAGCATCTCAAAGGATGCGGCGGTTTCCGACCGCGGCTTGACCCGCAACTTCGCTAATGTAGTGTCTGTTACCCCCCCCCCCAATGGCATTAACTTAAATTATAGTTTTATTCCATGTGGGAATGAGGCGGGTAATATTTCTTTAACTCTTTGATTATCGTCAATTTTTTCAGTTTTATTCTCTTTCTTGTATTCGGCGCTTCACTCGGCTTAAATGATCCTGTACGCATCTCCTTATTGACGTTCTGGAGATACCGT
>JAPORV010000326.1 GCA_026710055.1 Aestuariivita sp. | reverse complement strand
CGCATAAGCTCTCAACCCTCTATGAGCGCTTTGAGCCGGCGGAGGCCAAGCGAATTGCGGCTCGCTTCGAGATTCACTACACACCAAAACACGGCTCTTGGCTGAACATCGCTGAAATTGAGATCAATGTGCTCACGCGGCAATGCCTTGCACGACGCATTCCTGACCGGGAAACGATGGTTCGGGAAGTACGTGCCTGGCAGGATCACCGCAACGCCGCCCAACACTCCGTTAACTGGCGGTTTACAACCGACGGTGCCCGCATCAAACTCAAGTCCCTTTACCCATCAATATAATAAAAATATTATACTAGTATGTTCCGAGGTTTGTCATTCTGTTATTTTACCTCGTTAAACATCAGGTATTTTTGGGGTTATTTGATTGTTATCGTGAGTGTTTTATGAAGTGGTTATAAACATGATAGAAAAAGCCGACCAATTGTCAGCTTTTTCTATAACTGAACGAATTCATTACTCTCGATTTCCAAATAGGTGTAGAAGCATCATAAACATATTTATAAAGTTAATGTAAAGGCTAAGCGCACCTATGATGGTTGCCTTATTTAACCATTCTTGGTTACCACCTGTTGCTGCTTGAAGATAGGTATTTTTTATATTCTGTGTGTCATAAGCAGTTAGCCCAGCAAAAATCAATACGCCGAGCACTGAAATAACAAACATAATTGCATCTGAAAAAATAAAAAGGTTTATAATTGATGCGATGACTAGACCAATTACGCCCATGATCAAGAAAGAGCCCCACCCGGAAATATCTTTCTTCGTCGTGTATCCCCAAAGTGAAAGGCCTGCAAAAGCGATGGATGTTATGAGAAACACCTGAGCGATAGAAGCCAAGTTGAAAGCCACAAAAATCCACGCAATTGATAATCCCATAATACAGGCAAATGTGTAAAAGAACAGTTGTGCTGCCGCCGCAGATAACTTGTTAATTGCTGCACCAAAGGCGAATACCATAATGAGGGGTGCAAACATAATTACCCATCCTAAAATATTTGGGCTTAGATCAGGGTTGCGAAAGATCGCTAATAGGGTTCCATTTGTTCCAACTGACCAAGCAACTGCAAAAGTCAACAACATGCCGATAGACATTGTGCCATAGACTTTATTCATATGCGCTCTAAGCCCTTGATCAATCTGAACAGCACCTGCGCTTGAGCCTGTTCGAATTGTGTCAAATTCAGCCATTTTTTTCTCCGTTACAAAGATAATTGTGTGTATAATTCTGAAAGCTTTTTTGCGTTTAATTCTTATATTGGATAAGAATGTATATTTTTCAAGTCCAAATATTTCAAGAGTGAGCAAAGAAATTGAGTTTTTGGGCTTAACGAACATAATTACAAATATTTTTTGAGTTAAATTAGTATTTTTTAACCAGCCATTTGTTGACTAGTTTGATGTGAAATAGCGATGAGTTTGCCTCAATGTTTGAATTAAAGGTTCTCTTGCGATATCTGCGCAAATGTAAACTTAGGAGAGGGTATAATGGATGATGCCCAATTATTTAAAAAACTGCTCAAAAAAATGCGTCGGGACGTTAAGGATAATGCTTTATCGCCTAATAGTCGAGCAATGGCTTTGTTGCACCTGGTTGCTGCAGAAGATATCAAAAAAAAGAAGGCGGGTGCGTTGGCGCGTGAGATATTGCCGAAATTGTTCGCGCATGCTTTGGCAGAAAGGGAACCGGAAAATAGTGCAGGTAGAACGACAATTCATTAACAAAATTTGAAACTAAAATTTTGAATTTAATTGCTGATGTTTAAAGTAAAGTTTTTGAGAAAAATAAAGCTGCTTGTAGTAGTATTTTGATGACATCGCACTTAAGGTAAAATTAAGACCTTGCCGGTGGATTTTCGATCACGTAATTTTTTCAAGCCTTCTACTGCTTTTTGTAATGAAAAACGGTGGCTGATATGTGGATTGAGTTGACCATCAAGATACCAAGTAATAAGTTGCTTCATACTTTTGGAAATAACGTTAGGTCTGAATTTCAAGTACCCTCCCCAATAAAAGCCTAAAACGCTGATGTTCTTGACTAATAAATGATTGGCCGGAATTTTAGGAATGTCACCACTCGCAAAGCCAATGATAAGCAAACGGGCTTCTGGTTTACACGCTCTGAACACGGCTTCAAAGGCTGTTCCACCAACTGGGTCGTACACAATGTCTGCGCCACCAAGTTTTTTTATGGCGTCCCTGATATTTTCATAATCGGTGTCAATTAAGTGATTCGCTCCAGCACGTTCAGCAATGGTCAGTTTATCTTTCCCCCTTGCAATTGCAATCACATTGGCTCCGATTAGTTTGCCAATCTCTACCGCTGTTAGTCCAACGCCACCGGCGGCGCCAAGCACGACTAGATTCTCTCCCGACTTAAGGTTACCGCGGTGTGAAAGCGCAACGTGACTCGTCCCATAGGCTATTTGAAAAGCGGCGGCATGCTCGTAAGTCATCTGTTTTGGTATTTTGATGACGTTTTGGGCATTATAGACAGCCTGTTCCGCTAACCCTCCGTGACCACCAACTACTGCCACACGATCACCAACAGAAAGGTCGGTTACCAATGAACCGACAGCATTAATTTCCCCGGCAACTTCCATTCCTAATGTAAAGGGTACTTTGGGTGTATCTTGATATAATCCCCTTTGCATTAATAAGTCGGCGAAATTCAAACCACATGCATGTACTGTTAGGCGAACTTCGTTTTTTCCCGGTGACGGAATCGAGATTTGTTCAATTACTGGTGTTTTGCCTATGGATTTGATACGACATGCTAGCATAATTTAGCCTTTTTAAATATGCACCATTTAAGCATTAAAAAAGCAATTGGAACATAAAATACGGAAAATCCGATTAAAATTCTTTTTGTAGTGCAAGCAGCTTCTAACTTCGATGCCTGAAATTGGAAAATTGTATTTTCCTGATTTAACTTTCGAGTTAGGCGCTCCACATTGACGTTTTCGCAATGACCCAAAGTTTACTTCGGTATTTTATAATAGTTTTGCCTATTTTAAAAAGCTGCTTAGATATTATGAGCTCAAGTGCTGCATGAATGTCTTTTCTTTTTTGGGCTGGAAAGGAATGGCGTAGTTATGTGCACATATTTGGATTGTAAAGTGTGGAAAATTGTAGGGCTGGGTCATCTATGGACGCTTTGGTGACAATGACCGTTTTGCTTGGATCAGCATTGTGGATTACCGCCAATACTGAGACAATAAAACCAATGAAGTCAGGAGAACGCGATTTTAGGATGACCATGTCCAAAAGTCAGCTAAAAAATCTTCAGATGCTTCCGCACGGTGGAATGCGCAACAGCATATTGCTAAAATATTGCATTAAGCGGAAGATATTCCGGATGCGATTACAGACGGGTTAAGGCTAGACGTTTGATAAAATTTGAAATCATCAGCAGGCATTATAGTGCTTGGCATAATACGCGAAGGAAGAAGAAGCTCATTTTCATGCTGAACGTGCCTGTTCAAGATTACTTGGATTTTGATTGAAGAGCGTATGGATATTTATGTTTGGCTGAACGCATAGGAAAGTAATGCACAGTAGTCTGTGCAGTCTTTATGATTTGCTGAACGAGGAACGCGAGATTAGCGGTATCCTCTAATGATTAAGTATCTGGAGGATCTGCTATGAGAGAGATTTCGAACGTGTAGTGAGGTTTTTATTTTGTTTGTGTCGATTTTGGCCTGAAAGTTGTGCAGTCATATTATTAGTTTTTTGTTGCGCAGAATTTAGATTGTCGCACTAATATGCTACAGAAAGAGGCTTTATCTCAATTTGCGAAGAGCGGGAAAAAATCCGCGCCACCCGTCTTTGTTGGTCGTTAAGCCAGTATAGAAGACATTGTTGAGCGGGCAGAAGAGGGCTGGAAGAATAATCGACTAGGAGCACTTGGAAGCACGCAGATTGTTCACGGGGCGCCGTGTGCCCCCTTGTCCTTAGCCCAAATTAGCTATCAATGAGCTTGAAAAAGTGGGTGATGAGAGCCCAGCTTGTGCGTTTTTTGATTCGGAGATTCCTCACCATGACCCTCTTGCACCGATCCGCCAGACGTTATTTTCGCTGGAAAGTCAACAGATCTTAGCCGAGATGCCAGCCCTTACGACCTTTTCGGGACGGATGGTTGTTGCGCGCGCTGTGTGCGCGCTTTGCGGTTGTGGATACCCGAGGAACGCTGCGGGAATCCAATTGCATGGCAGCGTGACGGGAGCTGGAGACGACGGGTCGGATCACGTTACCCCCAGGCGTTGTCCGCAAGCCGGCGTCCTCACGCCCGTTGATGCAGTTGACCCCGGTGCCCCCTGCAATGGATGTGCTGGCGCGTGTGGATAGGGTGTTGGGGTTCAAGATTACGTTAGTGGAAACGAAAGCTGAGTCGTGTCTGTTGCTTGATGAGCATCCGCAAAGGGCGGTGCATCATGCAATGTCATTTCCTTGAGAAATGACTGTCATTTCTTTAAGAAGATACACTCTTCCTGATAAGAGGTTGTCTATTTTTTTAAAGTGTCTGACGTTTTGTGTGCGTTTTAATGTGTGTTGCGCCTATGTTGTGGATTTTGAGCGTTTCCACTTATTGGCGGTTTGGCGGGATCGCCGTTCATAGGAGCGGTGGGGTCGTATAGTGGCCTGAACACGCGGGATGGTTTTGAGCACACGGCTGAGGGTGGTGGCGAGTATGTGCGCTCGTGCGAGGATGACCTCTTTGAGGTTTCGTGCCATGGACGAAGACTGCGCGCTTAACAGCATCCTTCATTCAGTTTTTGGCGTGAGCGTGCAATCCCACGAGTTCCGCTTGCGCGGATGTTCGCATGATGTCCACTATGGTGATGATGTGAGCTGTTTTGTCGAATAAATGGGCTTCTTAGGGCTTGTATTCATCAAGCGATTGCTTTGATCTTATATCATCCTTTTTTCCGACATCACATCCAAAATTTCTGCCGACTTTTGCAAGTGGCTCTGTAGTATAGTGTCTGTTAAAAAACCTTTATTTTTCTTAAATTTCAAGAGTTTACTATGATAAAAGTATATTTTTCAATGTGTTGACTTAACCAAAATATGTGGACGCCTTTTCTTCAATTTAGCGAAGGTTGGCTGATTTAACGGAATTCATGTAAGATATTATGAAATTGTACCAAATATCGGAAATCTTCGCCGGAACAAACGCATCAGAAAAGTACATGTTTTCAAAATTTTATCAGTAAATTTAGGGTTTTTTAACAGACACTAGTATAACAAAATATCGGAATTAATATATTTAGTATCTGAATAGTTACAAACACTCTAATAATGCTGTTATTTTGCAGTAAACTATCACATTTTGAGCTTCAAGGAGGCTCGCGCTTCGTTAAAGATGAAATTTTCGTAGGTATATGTATATCTTGGAAGCTTAATGAGAGGCAGACAATAAAGTTATCGTCGAAGCGTGCGTCCTGCCAGATGTCGAGTGCACCTATTGGGAAGACTTTATTCCTTTTTGAAAATTACAGACGAGTCTGAGACTAAGAAAGAAAAATATGTCATGTTACAAAAAAATATCTATACTTTTTTTGGTAGTGACCAAATAGAAATGAAGTTCCACATAAGGAGCATTTTTTAAAAAAGAATATGTTCGCATTCGAAAACAAATCCATGATAACGAAAATTAGATGATTGGTAAAAAACTGTATATTGAGAAGCCAAAAGAACCATACAAGGTGATGATTTTCTACTTGCCCTTGGTTTGAGCCTTCATAGTACGGAAAAGACGAATCAAAAACAAACATACAATGTAGAATGAAGAATGTTACCTTCAATACTCACTGATCTAGAGCTTGCACATTACTTGGCGGATCGTGCCGGTGATACTATATTACCGCATTTTCGGCATACGAAAGAATTCAAGAACAAAAGTAAAAATGGGTTTGATCCAGTTACAATTGCTGATCAATCAGCTGAAAACACAATACGGAAAATCGTTTCTGAATTTAGACCTAATGACGGGTTTTGGGGTGAAGAGTTTGGGCGAACTGCTGGTCCATCAGGCCGGTCTTGGATTGTAGATCCAATTGATGGCACACGAGGCTTTATTAGCGGGACTCCAACTTGGGGGACACTTATTTCATTAGTTGAAGAAAATGGCCGACCAACCCTTGGAATTATTGATCAATCTTTCATAGGCGAGCGTTTTTGGGGTAATCCAGATGGTGCCTATTATCGCGGTCCGCGTGGTATTTTACGCCTCATCACTAAAGAGTCACAATCACTGAACGAAACAATATTATTTTCAACTTTTCCTGAGATAGGACGTGAAATTGATCACGAGGGCTTCACCGCTGTAGCCAAACATGTGCATATGACTCGCTATGGAATGGACTGCTATGCTTATGGTTTGCTCGCACTTGGACAAATTGATTTAGTTATTGAGGCTGGTCTTTATGCTTATGATATTTGTGCGCCAATTGCAGTTATTGAGGCCGCTGGCGGGATTGTCACCGATTGGAATGGTCAATCTGCATATGGTGGGGGACAAGTTCTTGCTGCTGGAAATTCAATCATTCATGAACAGGCGTTGGACATACTTAGGGATTATGCAGATCCAATAATAATTTGATATCGCATACGGTGAATTTAATTCTACGATCTTCAGAACATTTAGGACTCTCGTCAAAATAAATCAGTCTACCAGCGTCTTTTTACATGACAGAAAAATAGCGCAATTTAGGGCTCTGTTTATGAGGTTGATTTGGTCTTAACAACATTTTTTTGCAGTCTGAATTATGATGAAAATTGGGTTTAACACGCTTTTTAAAATAATGCGTCACTAGTGTCCCATTAAAAGTCAAATAGATTCAATTGGTTAGAGGGAATCTCGGTTTGAAGTTTGTCTGAAATCCAGTAAGTAATTGTTTTAATTCAATGTTCTCGAAAAGAGTGACATCTAAAATCTGTAGAATTATGTAAAGACTATGTTCACTTTCTCATTTTTTTTGATGATTGCTCCAAGCACATAAAGTGTAATCGACATCCACATTTGCGTTTTGACCGCGTTTGGAGAAGTCCCAAGAAATGATGTGAGTTTAAGATGTTGCTTCATCCACTTGAAGAATAATGCAACTTGCCCTCTTGTGCGATATTATTCAGTCATCGTCATTGATAATAAAATGAAATTGTTTGTCAAGAGAACCACTTGCAAAAGTCAGCGGCGGATTTTTTTTGGATGTGATGACGGAAGAAGGAGGGGTGAAATAAGATCAAAGCAATTGATTGATGAACGCAGACCTTCGGAGGCCGATTTATTCGACAAAACTAGATCACATCATCACCATATCGGGCAAAATATGGACATCCGCGCAAGCAGAACCCGTCGACGGCATGTGCCTCGACGCCAAAAACAGAATAAACGGAGCTGTCAGGTGCGCAGTCCCCGTCACTGATCAACAGTCAGGGCGAAAATACCGAAAAACAAATGACACGCAACCTTCGCCGCACCCCGAACCCGGAGATGACGACCGCCATAGCTGTCCTTTAACGCCGCGTTCACTCGCTCAACACTGGAGCGTTGCTTGAACCGCTCTTTAGACGGGTCAACATGACCCGTTGAGCGTCAAGCAAGGGCCTCAAGACGCAGATGCTCTCTCAGGGCCGCATTCCAGCGAGGGTTCGGGTCAATGATGGCCACATGCCCTGATTGAGAAGCATGCTGATGA
>JAPORV010000163.1 GCA_026710055.1 Aestuariivita sp. | reverse complement strand
CGCAACGCCGCCCAACACTCCGTCAACTGGCGGTTCACAACCGACGGTGCCCGCATCAAACTCAAGTCCCTCTACCCATCAATACAATAAAAATGGTATACTAGTTAGGTTACTGAAGTCACTCAGATAACCCCAAAAAAACCATCTGACTCCGTCCACTACGTACTAAATTTAATTACCAATTAAATCGCTAAAGCATGATCGCATTTCCTTTCGGGCCTCAAGCCGACTATTTTCAAAATAGATCACATGCTACTGCTTGAGCGAACTCTTACTATGACAAGCTATTCGCAAACTTTCCGGTTTTATCTGACGACACGGGATGAAATTATTTTTATGCCTGTCAAGAAATATGAAACCACCTAAATGAGAATCACAACTTTCAAGTGCTCCACTACTAACACCAAAGTGCCCATACGCTCCCGTCAATACTCAGAGCCAACTTTTGTCAGATTTTTCAATCTAAGATTTGTTAAGAATGCTTAGTACGCATATATTTCTCTGAAGTGAAACCCCTCGAAAACTTAACGCGAAATGGTTATGATGTCTTACCCTGTAGGTAACTTTTTTTGTCTGCAATGGCATCCCGCAGAGCATCACCTACAAGATTAATTGCAAGAACACTACTGATAACAACCACGCCAGGCCAAATCATCTGTAACGGCGTTGAGCGCATATGGATACGTGCATCAAGCAACATCGTACCCCATTCCGATGTCGGTAGCTGAACGCCAAAACCAAAAAATCCAAGAGCCGAAATACCCAGAATAGCGCGTGAAAACATTCCTGTCCAAACCAAGATCAGAGAAGATAACAACGACGGCAGATAGTGCCAACGTGTGATTGATAACAATGATAATCCAGCTAATTTAGCTTGAATGACATAACCACGGGTTTTGAGTGACAAGCCAATCCCACGTACAACACGGGCGTATCGCATCCACCCAATCACACTAAGCGCAAAAATCAGACTCCACGTACCTGTTCCTAAAAGCCCTACAATCACAACAGCTGCCACAAGATCTGGAAAAACGAGGAACGAATCAGTGGTCCGCATAATAAACCAGTCCACCATTCGTCCACCCAACGCCGCAAAAAGACCGACGATCGTACCAATAAGCAAACCAACCACAGAAATAAAAAACGCCAAGCCAAGAGTCCATTGAGAGCCATGAAGAATCCGCGAAAAAATATCACGTCCCAATGCGTCTGTTCCCAAAATAAATTCACTGCTTGGAGGGGATAAGCGTTTCGGAATATTAATTTCAGTGGGATCGTACGGGACCAACAGCGGCCCGATGAAGACCAAAAGACAAAACCCAGCGGCAAGTACTACGACACTACGCATCACGTCTGCTAATACCCGGATCAATCAACCTATAGACAAGGTCAATAGTGAGATTAACGATCACAAAAAGAAGAGCTGTCAGAATGACTACTGCCTGCACTTGCGGAAAATCCCTCGATTCAATCGCACGTACTAAGAAAGTCCCCACACCTGGACGCCCAAAGATCACTTCAACGATGACTGCACCTTCAAGAAGAAATGCCAACTCTAGTCCAAAGACCGTGACCAATGGAATAGCGGCGTGTGGTACCAAATGGTTTCGACCAATCGCCATTGATGATACACCGCGCCTCCTAATTGCAGGAAGAAATGACTGCTGTCGAGCTTCAAGAAGCCCAGAACGAATGATACGGGTTAAGGAAGCTGCAACGCCAAGGCCAAGGCCAAGCGTTAACGCAGGAAGAATCACATGTGCTGAAGTACGAGCACCCATGGCAGGAAGCCACGAGAGGTGGACAGTGAAAAGGAGAATTAGTAAAAGTCCGAGCCAATAGGTTGGAACCGCAGCACCAATAGATGCAACAGCAACGGC
The DNA here is from genome assembly GCA_026710055.1 of Aestuariivita sp. Classification (GTDB taxonomy): domain Bacteria; phylum Pseudomonadota; class Alphaproteobacteria; order Rhodobacterales; family Rhodobacteraceae; genus JAPORY01. The sequence goes on along the minus strand of JAPORV010000163.1, from coordinate 5,966 downwards.
AAGACGGTTCAATAAACTACCAGATTGTTTTGCGGCAATAATTGCGAGTGGTAGCGAAATAATAATGCCAATAACAAGACCTGCTAAGGCCAATGGAAAAGTATACGATATCGCGGTAACAAGGTCCGGCCAAACTTCACGACCGGTGACAGCAGAGTGGCCAAAATCAAGTGATAACAATGGCTTAACCCAAGCAAAAAAGTTTTCCAAAACCCAACCGTCAACCCAACCTCATCGCGGACTTGATCAATCACATCTTGAGTGAGTAACGCGTCAAACCTTGCCATAGCAATGGCTTGCGCCGGATCGCCATGAGCGTTCCAAAGAAGCGCAAAAGTCCCCAGAGCAGTGCCTGCAAGAACAACCACCATGCGAAGAAACAGCCCTAGAATGCTCATGATCATACAGGAATATCCAATACCCCGAGGGTTATAGCCGCGCTTCGTAAAATTTTACCATAATTCGATTTAGGTTCGCATAGAAAAGCCCGCGAGGGTGTCATTTCTTCAATCCGACCAGATTTCAATACTACAATTTCGTTAGCATAAGCTGTGGCATAACCCAAATCTTGGGTGACAATTAACGCGACAAAGCCCTCCTCTCTTTGAAGATCGGAAATTAGCTTGGCAGTATGTTTCTGCGTGACGGCGTCAAGGGCTGAGAGAGGTTCATCAGGCAAAACCAAAGGCGGTTCCCCTATCAGTGCCCGAAGAATACCAACGCGTTGCACTTGTCCAATTGAAACTTCACCGGGCCGTCTATCGAGAATCTCCGGGTGAAGTTCAAGACGATCACACAATCGATAAATCCGGTCATTAGACGTTATACGTTGACCAGCAACTGCCTCCATGACGAATGTCGCAAGGACAATACTGGATTGAACGCCGACCGAGGTTCCTGCATAACTAACGAAGGACGACAAGAGCGCACAGGTGAACCGGACCACGTACTCTGGCCTTTTAACGACTTGAGAAGGCGCAAAATGACAGAAATCAAGGTAAACTTTCCAGCACCACTCTCACCAATAACCGCAAGAGTTTTTCCAGGATATAACGAAAACGAGATGTCTTCAAGGATAAGTGAAGCACCGCGTTTGACTGAAACTTGATTAACCCTCAACACGGTAGAGTTAACCAACTGCGATGCGCAATAAGAACCTTAGAGGCATCAGTCTGCGGTCGCTGTAAAATATCCTCAGTAGTCGCGCATTTTACGATCTGTCCTTCATGAATTACCATTAACTGCGACACTCGCCACGCCGCCAGCCCAAGATCATGAGTGATCAATATCACAGCAGTTTTGCAATTATCCAATTGAGTATCGAATAAATCCATTGTGGCCACCACCACCACGGGATCCAACGCAGAGGTTGGCTCATCCAAAACGATAAGATCCGGTGACTTGATCAATGCCATTGCAATCACGAACCGCTGTTGCATTCCTCGGCTCCACGCCGACGGACGCTGACTAAGATCGCCATCGGTAATCCTTAGGGCTCCAAAAAGACTGCGTTGATCGGTTGAACCTGTTTTCATACCTAAAGTACGCTCCGCCTCAGACCAATGAAATCTCATACTACGAAGTGGATTTAATGCCTCCTCAGGACTCTGCGGGACGTGAGCAACAATGCGACCCTACGATTGTAGCTTATCAATAAGAGTGTAGCCGAGTGTAGACTTTCCAGAACCGGAGGCGCCAACAAGGCCAATACGGTCACCGGGCGCAATATCCAACGTGACAGAATAAAGAATTGTGCGACCGCCACGCATTGCGCCTAGGTCGGACACACTTAAAGTCATTCATTAAACTTGGTTTCGTGAGTTATCCAATAAGTTTCTGTCAGATGCACAGAATAGCCAGTAAGTCCAGGCTTAGAGACATTGACTTCGCTAACGTGAAAGACTGGAATCAGGGCCGCATCGGCAACAATAATTTCCTACACCTGATCATAAAAGTCTTTACGCTTTTTCTGATCAAAAGTAAGACGACCATTGTCAAGCAGTTTATCCAAGGCGGAGTTCGCATATTTTCCAGAGTTTGATCCTCCATCAGACTTCAACAATGTTTCAAGCACTGCGCCGGGATCGCCTTGTGGGGTTGTGATCCATGCTTGCAAAAACATGTCAGCGTCTCCTGCCGTAATCGCATCATTACTCGCCCCCCACTCACCAACCTTAACACGAGCGGTGATTCCAATTTCCGACAAGAAAGCTTGCGTTAATTCGGCTGTGGACGGAAGTGCCGCACGCGATGAATAAGTCATAATATCAATTTCGAGAGGCTCACCATCCAACATCCAGCGCTCGTTCTCTTTAACAGCGCCCGCCTCCGCAAGGAGTTTTTCTGCTTGAACTGTATCATAAGTCGCCGGAATATCTGCCGCCCAGCCCTTACCGACGGGATACACCGTTCCAGCTGGAACTCCGCCTACACCCGAAAGAACGGCATCAATAATACCTTGACGATCAATCGCAAATGAATTAGTACGCCGAACGAGCGGATTTGCCATCGGTCCACTTGATGATTGATCGTATAGAAATACAGCCGTGCCGTTGGCGCTGAAAAACCAAGAGCGCCTTTTCTTACTATTCTCTCAAAGTCAGTTCAGGATAGTCAATGACCATATCCACTTCACCTGCTTCGAATGCCAGTGCAGCGGTTGCCGGATCACTTGACACAACCACACGCACCTCGTCCAAGCCAGGCTGACCTAAACGATAGTTTATGTTTACCTCAACCCGATAGAGTTGCTCGGGTATAGCTTCCTTGAAAATAAAAGTTCCAGTAGCATTGATTGGAAATTCCTCGGACGAATCACCCAAAATCGCAATTCCTGGTTCTGAGAGCGACCACGGAAACGTTGCATTCGGATTATTTGTTTCAAACACAACCACCCGATCATCTTCTGTGGTCATCGCTGCCAGATCCATTAACTTTGCAACACGCGCGTTGTGACCAGGATGAGCTTCGTTTGATATCGCTGAAATCGAAGTGACGACAGCATCCGCTGTCAGTGGAGTACCGTCGTGAAACATCACACCGGCTCGCAACGTAACCCGTCATGTGGTGGGAGAAGACTGCACAATATTCTCGGCAAGACGTGGATACAAATTCAAATCATAATCAATGCCCATCAATGTCTCCGTTACACCGGTCTGGTTTGACATCCATCCATTATAACCCGCCCGTGGATCCGGAATTTCGTCATTCGGTCCAAAACCAATCGAGATTTTAAGACTGTGCTCCTGAGCATCAGCAAATACAGTAAGGCTCAGCATCATAAAGGCCGTTGAAACAAGCCGGGGATTATTTTTATAACCATACTCTTTTTAACTCTTTACTCTCGATTCAATATTGAAACGATCACGGGAGAGCGTGTTCATCTCTGCGAGGGTTAATGCCGACAATGTCTCTTCAATACTTAAGCCCTTTGCATGAGCCCTATTCCAAATACGCTTTGCAGATGCCGGCGACCATGGGCGGCAAGCCTCGGATAGCCACCGACGCAAAGGCTGCGGAAGGGCATCGTAAGTTTTCATAGGGTCATCTGATCGACGTTTAAGTCGCAAGCTCGTCGCACCGAGGTTTCGATTCACATCTCTTCCTCCAGATTCGATACTGGATCCAACACCAGAACGAGACGAGTCTCACCAGTTCCCTCTATCGGAGGTGAACGGTGACGCAGTTCAACTGGTGATTTTGCCGGCCAAAGTGTCCCACGAAGCAAAATAGGGGAGCCAGTCTTTGCTTGGAAAATACGAGTGGGATCACTACCATTAGTTGAAAGTCCGTATTGTGTGCCACTCCCTCGATAGGTGCAAATCAAGCGAGACGTAACGGCATCAACATGAAATTTAAGGCACGCATTATTTGTTACAACATCTAGACGTAGACGAAGGTATTTTGCGGACATCAGACGAGAAAAAGTACCAGCTAACGAAGTGATATCGGCGTGAAGCCACTCACGTTCTGAACCACTTAGCATTCCCACAGCATCAAATAGATCTTTCACTGTCTCCGCTATCATTTCAGGAGTGATAATGACGCGCCCACTTGGAAGGTACTTCGGGGGTAAATCGTCAATCCATGTTTGTATCTCTGGCGGCGTTTGACGACTCCAGACCACAGCGGCACATCCCTTCTGATGAATAGCATTAAGTGATGCTGGATTATTTGCAATTTCAACGCTGACCGGGACAGCTTCTGTAATTTTACTCACAATGTTCATGCTGCTTTCTCCACCTGACGCCAAATAGGAAAGGGATCAGAATAATCCGGTAGATTGTTGGGGCCAAACGCTACATCCGCAGGCACAAGACATTTATCAAGTTTTGCTTTCAACTCCACCCAATCAATTCCTGCCCCAATGAAGACAAGCTCTTGTCGCCGGTCTCCCCAAGGATCCTGCCAGTGCTCATTGATGTAAGCACGAACACTGTCGTCGTTCGGTTGTCGCTCTCTCGGCACTGCCGCCCACCAGGTACCAAGAGGCTTAATGCTTGAAAGCGAGCCAGCGAGTGAGAATTCGGCTACCCAATTCGGCCGCGTAGAAATCCAAAAATGCCCTTTGGCACGTACAACATTTGGCAATTCACTTTGAAGAACATTAAGAATTTTCTCGGGAACAAACGGACGCCTAGCCCGATAAACAAAACTCTGAACCCCATATTCTTCTGTTTCAGGTATGTGATCAGCAAAGCCATATAGCTCTTTAGCCCAGGCTGGATGCACGTGAGCTTTTTCAAAATCAAACATACCAGTATCCAAAATAGCGTCAGTGGCAACAACCGAATGGTTTGTTTCGATAATGCTAGCATCCGCATTGAGGCTACGAATAATTGTGCGGGCAGCATTGACTTTATCTGGTCCTGCATCGGCTACCTTATTCAAGACAATGATATCGGCAAACTCAATTTGATCAGTCAAAAGATAAACCAAAGTACGTTCATCTTCGTCACCCATAACTTCACCTCGGTCACGCAGAAAATCATGACTGGAGAAATCATTAAGCAGGTTTACAGCATCAACAACTGTCACCATGGTATCGAGTCGTGCAACGTCTGACAGGCTATCGCCGGCCTCATCTCGAAAGTCAAAAGTTGCCGCAACAGGTAATGGTTCAGAGATCCCGGTGGATTCAATGAGTAAATAATCGAAACGACCGTCCTTTGCAAGACGTTGCACTTCTTGCAACAGGTCATCTCGCAATGTACAGCAAATACACCCATTAGACATTTCAACAAGTGTTTCGTCTGTCCTAGAAAGTTCAGTATCCGCTCGAACAAGGTCAGCATCAATGTTAACCTCGGACATATCATTTACTATAACGGCAACTTTGCGACCCTCACGATTGTTGAGAACACGATTGAGAAGTGTTGTTTTTCCTGCACCAAGAAAACCAGAAAGAACGGTAACAGGAAGACGCGAATCTGACATAAAAAATCTCCATACTAATGAGTAGATTTTGTAGAATATCGTGAAAAAATAGAAATACAACAAAAATGTTATGTTATAACATAAAATAGTTTTGCAATGAACACTTGTTCTTATCTTGGTGTATACCGAATCGTTACGGACACGCAAATCTGTCTTGATTGTACGCTTCAGCCGCTTCAGAATTTACTTCTCAGATCTGCAGGAAACCAATACCTGTCAATTGAGTTACAAAAAGGAAAGCAATCATTGTCTTTTTAATTAGTGTCTGCCCCCCCCCTTCTGACGCCTGCCAAAAGACAAATATGAATATTTTTCATCATCATATCAAACTTGTTGAGGAATTTGATCATTCAACCGCCGATTGCCTAACGGCCAGTGGCCTCACCAGGCGAACATTTCCGCCAAAATGACAAAGCAGACAGACTCCGCCTGTCCGGTTTGAAACGATGGTCGTGAACGGCGCTGGTCTGGCTACACGGCGCGACGTTGCTGGCGCTTCAGACGCTCTCGCTCCTTCTCACGAATAAAAC
>JAPORV010000349.1 GCA_026710055.1 Aestuariivita sp. | reverse complement strand
AGAAGCGTCTTCTGGATGGAGAGGGTGAGGCGACGTTGACGATGCTGGCGTGTTGTTTTTTCCACTCTCGCCTTCGCCCTACCAAACTACTCTTGCGCTTGGTTGGTTGCGTAAATGTCGTCTCTTCGATTTCCCGGTCTGCGATCTATGCAATATGAACAGCGTTGTCGATCACGTCCGCTGGGCATTTCTGCCCTTGCGATCCTTTTAGCATGTGTTCCCTCCGTGGTATGCGCGTCTTGGTCGCGTTACATGACTAGTAACACCTTCTCCCACATGTAAGAAATATTGTGCATAATATGCAAGGCCATCTAGCGTTGTATTGATGCGAACTCTGGCGTACGCTTCGTTAAAGCCGAGCATAGATGCTTACGCTGTCGTAACATGTCAACAGCCTTAATTTTCAAACTGAGACACTATCAAAAGTCGAAAAGCTAAAACAATCAAAAAAATTGATCAAAATGGAATTTCATCATCAATGTCGTTAGAAAAATCAGATGCATCATCAAACTGTGAATGAGTTGATGTATTTGAGTCTGGTGTGTGAGTTCCTTGCGATTGACTATTTTGAACCCGCGCTGGCGCATCACTGGAATTTTCATAGCCTTCACGCCGATCTAGAAAAGTAAGTTCACCGTTATATGGTCGTAAAACAACTTCAGTGGTAAATTTTTCCTGACCAGAATTATCTTGCCACTTTCTCGTTTCAAGTTTCCCTTCAACAAAAACTTTAGAGCCTTTTTTAAGATATTGCTCAGCAAGACGAACCAGATTTTCATTGAAAATCGCAATTCTGTGCCACTCAGTACGCTCGCGCTGTTCGCCAGTATTACGATCTTTCCATCGTTCAGAGGTTGCCACATTAAAATTGCAAACTTTTCCACCATTGGGAAAGTTTCGGACTTCTGGATCATTTCCAAGATTTCCAATCAACATCACTTTATTTATACTACCACTCATTTTAACCTCGGCACTAGAAAATAACATATAAATTATTATCACTGAATATTCCAAATGTCTAGAGTAAGTTTTTATCAAAATTTTGACAATGTCAATATTGTCTATTATGTTGAGGTTATTCTTTATAACACTGATCTCTCCATGAAAATTTCCGCAGATAGAGGGCATGCATTGTGGGTAAATTCAATTTCGCGAGTGAATAATAGAATCTATGCGTTACTTTATTTTTTTAAGCGTCATCCTCGTTGGTTTTTTTCCAATCACTGTCACAGCAGATTTATTTTCCTATGGAAAGAAAAATAAAAACTATAGTGCACAAACAAAGATACTTGATACACGAGTGCGAACACAATTCAGAGCCTCTGGCAGATTGCAACCGGAGTCACTACTTGGAACAAATACAGCGATTATACCGCGATATTCTGGTAGTTATCGAGGCCCGTTCTTGAATATCGCGCGCGAAGCGGCGACACGCCATGGCATACCTTTAGATTTATTTTTGCGCCTTATCCAACAAGAATCAAATTGGAACCCAAATGCCATATCTCACAAAGGAGCGATCGGACTTGCACAACTCATGCCCGAAACAGCAAAGTATCTGGCTGTCAATGCCAAAGATCCTTATCAAAATTTAGAAGGGGGTGCTAAATATCTTGCAGAACAATATCGCGAATTTGGCTCATGGAAATTAGCACTTGCTGCATATAATGCAGGCCCAAAAGCTGTTGAAAAATACAATGGGATCCCACCATATAATGAAACGAAAAACTATGTGAAATCAATTTTGGGATCATACAACGAATTGATTTTGAATAAGTCAGTTCAATCGTTCTAGAAATTTACTATCAAAAATAACGCAATCAGCAACTCTCGTTCATCGCGCTTGCTTTAAAAACGTAGTTACGCGTCCCCGACATCGTTTAATGTGTTGATTCTAACATTTGAAACGCAACATACCTAAAAAATGACTTTGCAATTAAACTCTACTCCGCTGCAATTTTAATGACAGGTTCCATTCTATCAAGTTGTTTGTTCGATAAATGACACTTGATCTGATGACCGTTATCAAGTTCCTGAACTTCTGGTATATCTCTTTCACAAAGATTGTATGGAACCTCTGATTTCCAGCGACAACGTGTATGAAAAGGACAGCCCGATGGCGGATTCATAGCAGATGGTATATCACCCTCTAAAACAATGTGTTGTTTTTGAACAGAAGTATCAGCAATGGGTACCGCAGAAAGCAGTGCTTCAGTGTAAGGATGATAAGGTGGTGAAAATACCTGTTCTGTTGAGCCAAGTTCCACAACATGACCAAGATACATGACTATGACTCGGTCGGATAAGTACCGAACAATAGATAAATCGTGGGAAATGAACAATAATGTTATTTTTTGTTCGCGTTGAATTTCCATTAATAAATCTGTTACCGCAGCTTGCACCGAAACATCAAGCGCTGACACTGGCTCATCCGCTACGACAATTCGTGCATCACCAGCAAACGCGCGTGCGATTCCAACTCTTTGTTTTTGTCCACCAGAAAGTTGTCTTGGCATGCGTTCAGCAAAGGATCGTGGAAGTTTCACGAGATCTAATAATTCAAGCATGCGTTGCTGGCGCGCTTCATTACTATCACCAACACCAAATATCTCAAGTGCTCGAATAATCTGACGACCAACTGTCATTGAGGGATTAAGTGTATCAAACGGATTTTGAAAAACCATTTGAACCTCACCAACTGTTTTCTTATTACGCTGCTCAATCGGTACCTGTTCTATATTCCTGTCATCAAGAAGAATTTGCCCTTGTGTAGCAGTCTCAAGCCCCATCAATACTTTAGCAAAAGTAGACTTTCCACAGCCTGACTCTCCAACAATAGCAAGTGTTTCGGACTCATGCGCTTCAAAACTTAATGTTTCGTTCGCCTTTACAACCCTTTTGTTACCACCATCAAATAATGTGTTGCTTGCGACCTCATAGTATTTCTTCAAATCTTCTATTTTTAAGACGACATCTCCAATTTTTGTTTTTTCTTTCTCTTCAACTGACCCACCTGATGTTGCCCAATCAATTTCCTGAAACCGGAGACATCGTGTTGCATGTCTGTCATTACTGGGCACTAATGACATTGGAATATCCGTAACATCACAGCGCTCTTTTTCAAAATACCGACATCTTGGCCCAAAATTACACCCTTTCGGGCGCTCATGAGGTAACGGAAAATTGCCGGGAATTGCCACTAAAGGGCGCTCATTCTTATCAGCCCCGGGTAATGGAATAGATTGGAATAATGCTTGAGTGTATGGATGTTGCATTTCGTCGAATACATCCTTTATTGAGCCACGTTCAACCGCTTCACCAGAATACATTACACAAATCCGATCACAGGTCTCCAAGACTAGGCCCAGATTATGAGAAATAAACAACATTGATGTTCCATATTTTTTTCCGAGGTCTTTGACGAGCTCGACGACCGCCGCTTCTACAGTCACGTCAAGTGCGGTTGTAGGTTCATCAAGAATGAGGAGGGACGGTTTCGACATGAGTGCCATCGCAATCACAATGCGTTGTTGTTGACCACCAGAAAGCTGGTGCGGATAGCTTTTTAAAATACGCTCCGGATCAGGTAGTTTTACATCCCGAACAACTTCCAGTGCTCGCATGACAGCTTCACGCTCACTAATTCCCTCATGAATTATCGGAACTTCAATAAGTTGCTTACCAATTCGCATTGCAGGATTAAGAGAGGCCATGGGCTCTTGATAAATCATTGCAATTTCGTTCCCACGAATATCACGTAATTCTACGTCCGATACTTGGCTTAAGTCACGTCCTTTGAATTTAATACTTCCGCCAACAACTCGACCATTTTTTCCTAAGTCCTGCATAATCCCAAGCGCAACGGTTGACTTTCCGCAACCGCTTTCACCAACTAACCCGACGGCCTCTCTTGGTTGCACATTAACAGAAAAATCCATAACCGCAGGAATTTCACGCAATCGCGTAAAAAAAGAAATTGATAGTTTATTTATTTCAAGAATTGGGCCATCTTGGTATGTAATTTTATTCATTTTTTCCCCGAAACTGAACACTATCTTGCAGTGGAACATTCCTTATAATCTGAATTAATCGATCTCTGATATAGTAACTGTCTTTAGTCTTTAAGTGATTCTTCTCTTAGTCCATCCGCAAGTAAATTGAGCCCCAACACTAATGACAGCAAGGCAATAGCGGGCGGCAGTGCGGGGTGAAGATAAATTGAAAGGAGCTTTCGACCTTCGTTAATTGTCGTACCCCAATCAGGAGATTCTGGCGGAAGTCCAAGACCAAAGAAGCCCAGCGTACCTAATAGAATTGTCGTGTAACCAATCCGTAAACAGAAATCGACAATCAAAGGACCACGGGCATTTGGAAGTATTTCCCAAAGCATTATATACCATGATCCTTCTCCTCTGGTTTGCGCAGCGGCAACATAATCGCGCGTTTTAATATCTAATGTCAGGCCTCGTACAATACGGAAGACTGTTGGTGCATTGACAAAAACGACTGAAACAAAAACCACAAGAATTCCACCTGGAATGTCAAAAAGATCTAATGAACTTGGCAGCAAATCAACTTTTGAGCCAGGTTCGGAAACAAGTGATAGGTATGTCCAAAACATGATTCCGAGGACAATTATCAGTAATGGCGTGCGAACCTTAGGTTGTGTATGAAAACGGGAATTTAATAATACACCGGCGAAAATAAGCGGAAAGACAAAAAGCACAGTTGCCATATAACTTGGTACACCTGTTGCAACAATTTCCGGAGTTACCAGTAGATAAAAAAGCAGAATAACGGGAAAAGCGAGAATGAGATTTGCGATAAATGACAAAAGGATATCTAATCGACCACCGTAGTACCCTGCAGGCAACCCAAGTGTTATACCAACCATAAAAGCAAATAATGTCGCTAAAGGTGCTATTTGGGTAACAATCCAGGCACCCTTTACAACTCGACTAAACACGTCTCGTGCAAGATTGTCACCACCAAGCAAATAATATCCAAATTCACCAGCGGTTGCACCTCTCATGGGAGTGCCCGGCGGTTTGTTTTTCATCCCCGATACTTGTGACAAGGGGTCATGCGTAATGATAAAATCCATTGCTCCAAAAACGCCCACAAAAACCCAAAACATCACAAGACCAAAGCCAATCAACCCTATTGCGCTATCGTATAGTTTGCCATAAAGGCCTAATCGTTTTTTGTATATGAAGGAAACACTGAACAACAAAATGAGTGCAATCCATACAGGTATGAATTGCCAGAAAATTTGGGCGATTATTGCCCACCAGTTCATTGGTTCCACAAATAATATTCCTTATGAAATCCGTATTCGCGGATTCAAAAACACATAACCAATATCGGAAATGAGTTGTGTTAGTAAAACGACAACAACAGAAGCGACAGAAACAGCAAGGAGTAATTCAATATCATTATTGCCAGCTGCTTGAACCAACAACCATCCAAAACCTTTATAATTGAATAGAGTTTCAACAATAACGACACCATTCAAAAGCCATGGAAATTGCAACATAATTACTGTAAATGGAGCGATGAGCGCATTTCTAAGCGCGTGTTTCAAAACAATTCGCAAAAACGACGCTCCTTTTAATCGAGCTGTTCTTATGAATTGAGCCGTCATAACTTCGGTCATTGAAGCACGTGTCATCCGCGCAATATATCCCATTCCATAAAGAGCGATTGTGAGTACTGGAAGAAAGAAATTATTAAAGGTGGCGTCCTCCATTGCCGCTGTTGCTGTTCCTTTAAACCATTTTAAGCCCACAGTAGATGAGGCAAAAACAGCAACAAAGATAACACCTGATACATATTCCGGTGTTGCTGTTGTCACGATTGAGATAGTCGATAATGATCTGTCAGTTGCTGAGCCTTCGCGCATCCCCGCCAACACGCCTATCATCAAAGCTAAAGGAATCATGAGAAGCAGGACCCACATCATTAATTTACCTGTAAGGCCGAGTCGGGCTAAAACAAGCGGACCAACATCATTCTTGAATACTGTTGAAAAACCCCAATTACCTTGTAAAATTCCACAATACTTTGGTGCATTATTTATTTCATCGACAGAAACAGTACCATGAACACACCGTCCACGAACACCATCATTAACGGCTTTAGTCCAACCCGGTGCAACTCCAAGCCATTGAGCATATTTTGAAAAAATTGGCTGTAAATATCCGTTGCGATCCAGATAGCTCTGAACTTCAGCTTCCGTCATCCGAAAATTGCCTTGAGTTTTTGCAAGTTTTTCCAGATTTGGGTATAAGTTGGTCATAAAGAAAACAATAAATGTAAGACATAACGCCGTTAATATCATTACACCTATTCTGCGAAGTATAAAAACTCCCATAAAATCCTCTGTGTTTGGTTTTTGCCGCAATGACTAAATACTATTCAGCACAGCTCACACGCTTGTTTTTTGCTCCATTTCAATTCGCTTCCTTCGAGAATAAGAGCATCTTAACGAATTTTTTCTGTCAATCAAACAGACCGCGCCAATGTCTCGTGTTCTCGGGAATTGACATAAAGTCATCACTTTTCAGTTCATTTCATTAACTCTGAAAACATTATTATCATTGCGTAATAAGCCTAAGTGCGCTCAGTGAGGCACAAATTTTTTGTATTTGCAAAATGCCAGTCTGACATTCTCTTACGAAACCATGTTTGTTGACGTTTTGCAAATTGGCATGTTGCAATATGAATTCGTTCGCGTGCACAGTTGAAACTAATCTCTCCTTTCGTAAAAGCCATCAATTCTAATAACCCAATCGGCTTGAAAGCAGGCAAGTGCGGATTATATAAAGAAATCATATGAGATACTTCATCAATAACCCCATTTTCTATCATTAAATCAAAGCGCTTCAAAATTTGCAAACTTAGCCAATCGCGTGGTGCATTAATGAGGAGGGCAGTGACTGATTTTAGAGGAAGTAAAGGGGTGGGCTTTGCTGATTGCCATACCGAAAGTGATTTTCCTGTGGCATAATTTACCTCCCATGCTCTTTGAACTCGAGCGCGATTTTTTGTATCAATCTGTTTAATCGTTAACGGATCTAATTCACTCAACATACGAGAGTGTGTTAAACAATTTGCATACTTTCGAACATTTAGAGGAATTGAAGGGATGTCATTCAGACCCTCCACAAGTGCTGAAAAATACAAGCCTGTTCCACCAACAATAATGAGCCGCTTGTTTGTGCTGAGTAGGGGGGCCAACTCTCGAAGCCAATGACCAACAGAATAGGCTTCTGACCACAAAATATGTCCAAAAAGTTTATGTGGGCATTTTGCTTCCATGTCTACAGTGGGACGTGCAGTTAGCAAACGCCAGCAACTGTAAACTTGGCTAGCATCTGCATTAACAATTATGCCGCCTTGTTGCTGTGCGATTTTCAGAGCAAATTCTGATTTACCAGAGGCAGTTGGTCCAGCAATCAATACATGCTTATCATATGGAATTGAAGATAAGTTGATCATCAATCACAGTATTGTGCTTGGCATGATGGGCATAAAGAGAGATTATTCTCGAAAAAAAATCTTCTAAAAGCATAAGTCAAAGCCGTTAAACCAATAATTGATTATTGCAGAAAGTATTCATGTAAGCATTTTTCATAATTCTGCACTTCTTACAAGAATATTTGGTGCAACACCAGTCATTCCCCCTAACTTTTTTTCATGATGCCGTGCGGGTGATTTTTGCGTCCACAAAATATCCACCTACCCAGCAGGCATGACAACTCTCGGATTGAACAACCCGATGAAAAAAATGACACTGAAGGATGGAAAGGCGAGTGTGAGCACGGGGTGGGCGTCAGGGACCACCTGAAAGGTGTGACGTTAACTCAGGTTTCATCAAGGTCCCTGATCAGGCATGAGCATCATCCC
>JAPORV010000138.1 GCA_026710055.1 Aestuariivita sp. | reverse complement strand
GTTCTTCATAGACCGCCGGGCTCCAAAACCCTTTATCCAAACTCAGCGCACGCAATTGCGGTTCATGCTCTTGCAACCGCCGCAGACAGGCCACAATCATATCCTGATCGCCTCCTTCCCAGATCACCTCATGTCCCAAAATGAATGTTATTACGCGATCGATGACCCTGTTAGAAAGCAATAGTTAAGTCAAAGTATTGTCTGTCCAGTTTGGCTCCAGTCTGATAAAAATTGATCTAATCCTTTGTCGGTCAATGGGTGATGTGCGAGTTGTTTGATAACACTGGGTGGTGCGGTAATCACATCGGCTCCAATTAAAGCGCTATCAAAAACATGATTGACAGATCGTATTGATGCCGCTAGAACTTTTGTTTTGTATCCGTAGTTGTCATAAATTGTCCGAATGTCCGCAATTAGATCCATCCCGTCTAAATTAATGTCATCAAGTCGACCAATGAACGGCGAGATGTATGTCGCACCGACTTTGGCGGCCAATAAAGCTTGGTTAGCGGAAAAACATAACGTTACATTTACAGTTTTTCCTTCTTGAGAAAGTGTATGACATGCTTTCAGACCATCCCAGGTCAATGGGAGTTTTACAGCAATATTGGGCGCAATTTCCGATAGTTTTCGACCTTCTGCGATCATCGTATCAAACTTCGTGGCCGCGACCTCGGCACTCACATGACCGTCAACTAAAGCACAAATTTCTTTTGTAACGTCAATGATATCACGTCCTGATTTGAGGATAAGTGAAGGGTTTGTCGTTACCCCATCAACGACACCGAGTTGATTCAACTCACGAATTTCATCGACGTTAGCAGTATCTACAAAAAAATCCATTGAATTTTCTCTCTCCATAGGGCAAGTTTAGATTGTGTTTGTATTGTATCTTACAAAACCTCGGGCTTAAATCCCTAGAGTCGCGAAAGCTGTGTCAATCTCAAATTATTTTGACGAAGATGAATTGGTTAGCGTGTTAACAACGCACCCATTGAACAAATTACTTGATTATTTTGCCCCGAAAGGCGGCTGCCAGCTTGGTGCCTTTGTGGAAGTGCCACTCGGGAAGCGTTCAGTTCTCGGTGTGATTTGGGAAAAGGGAAAAGGTGATCTTGATTCGTTAAAGATCAAAAAAGTGATAAGGGTTTTGGATATTAATCCAATGCGTGGGGAGTTAAGAAAATTCCTGGTTTCGGCTGCAAAGTACACCCTTACGCCACCGTCCGCGATGTTAAGGTCGGCAACCCGCGTGTCAAATTTACTTGAGCCATTACCCACGCAGAAGTTCTACAGACTTTCTGATTGTAATCCGAAACCTCTGACAGAAGCGCGATCACGTGTTCTAAAGGTAATGCAGCAACAAGGTGGGAATTTAAGGATTCTTAAAGACATCGAAAAACAGGCGAAGGTCAGCGCATCAGTGATTAAAGGTTTGGTGAAGTTAGGAGCCTTGGCTGAAGAAGAACACCGTGTCGATCAGCCATTTTCTGACTTAGATCTGAGCAAGCCTGGAAAATTACTGACCGAAGATCAACAGACTGCCGTTCAGGATTTATGTGAAAAAATCCGTAATGGTGATTGTGGAACAACTTTATTACAAGGCGTGACGGGATCAGGAAAAACTGAAGTATATTTGGAAGCAATTGCTGAAGTTGTGAAGATGAAACGGCAAGTACTTGTTTTATTGCCGGAAATTGCATTAGCAGGGGAATTCCTCAATCGGGTTAACGCGAGGTTTGGTGTTTTTCCTGCTGAATGGCATTCAGGCATGACTTTAACTGAACGTCGGCGAATTTGGCATATGGTAAGCGAAGAAAAGGCGCAGCTGGTTGTTGGTGCACGATCTGCTTTATTCCTTCCATTTAAGAATCTTGGTTTAATTATCGTCGATGAAGAACATGATTCTTCGTACAAACAAGAGGAAGGAATTTTTTATAATGCTCGTGATATGAGCGTACTGCGGGCTACTATTGCGTGTGGTCATGTGATTTTATGTTCAGCAACCCCGTCATTAGAAACCTGGGTGAATGCTAAGTCTACAAAGTATAGAAAATTAATACTAACAAAACGTTTTGGTGATGCTGAGTTACCAAGTATTTCTGCGATCGATATGCGCAAAGAAGAGTGTAAACCGCAAAAATGGATTTCTCCAAGTTTACGTACGAGGATTACTGACCGTCTGAATGCGAGTGAACAAACGTTACTATTTGTCAATAGACGCGGTTATGCTCCTGTTACTTTATGCAGAGCTTGCGGTCAACAAGTTGGCTGTTTGCATTGTGATGCTCGGCTTGTTGAACACCGACTACTGAATCGTTTGCAATGTCACCAATGCGGTTTTTCAATACCCATTCCGACATCCTGCTCAGTTTGTGGTGCAGAGGGTAAATTAGTTTCCATTGGACCGGGTGTTGAGCGTTTGGCTGAAGAAGCGAAAGAGTATTTCCCGGAAGCAAGTATCGTTGTTTTAAGTTCAGATATGTATAATTCAATTCATGAATTGAAGGCCAAGATATCAGCAATATCAAGAGGTGATGCAGACATTATCGTTGGTACACAGTTAGTTGCTAAGGGTCATAATTTTTCGAAATTAACGTTGGTTGGAGTTATCGATTCAGATCTTTCGTTACAAGGTTCAGATCTACGTGCTGCTGAACGAACTTTTCAACTTATGCGTCAAGTGGTTGGTCGGGCTGGTCGCGCTGATAAATTAGGTGAGGCAGTTTTGCAGACATATCAACCTGATCATCCCGTCATTAGAGCAATACTTAGCGGTGATGATGAAGCATTTTGGGCTGCTGAGATTGCTGAGCGTAAAGCGGCTGGTATGCCGCCTTTCGGTCGCCTAGCTTCAATAATTCTGTCAGGTAGTGATCAAAACGTTGTTAACGGTATTGCGAATAGCTTGGCACAAAATTCAAAGCCACTGGATCATATAGATGCTCAAGTTTTTGGTCCTGCACCTGCTCCGATTGCTCGAATCCGTGGACGGTACAGAGTGCGTCTATTGGTAAAGGCCAAGAAAAAAGTAACTTTTCAATCAGCATTATCGCGTTGGATTGCAATGGTGAAACTAAAAGGCGATGTTCGTTTAAATGTGGATATAGATCCTCAGAGTTTTATGTAATTGCGGACTAGATTATATTTGTTGAATTCTTTATTTTGGCGTTGTGCCAGATACTCTAATGGTTACTTGAGTGCTTAGCATTTTCCTAATTTCCCGATGATTAACGGAATATCAAAATCATGACATCTGATTTCAATAATGAGAAAACAAAAGCCTCGACATGGTTTCGAACTTTGCGAGATGAAATTGTCATTGCTTTTGAAGAATTAGAAGAAACACATTCATCAGATTTAGTTCGTAACATCGAGCCTCGGAAGTTTGAAATACGAAAAACATCACGCCAAGCTGAGGACGGTCAAGATGCAGGTGGTGGTTTGATGAGTGTGATGCGCGACGGTCGGGTATTTGAAAAAGTAGGAGTGAATATTTCTACAGTCTATGGCAAACTGAGTGAGAGCGCACAATCTGCAATGATGTCTGGAAAGAAATCGTTGAAAAGGTGTGATCCACAGTTTTGGGCGAGTGGAATCAGTTTAGTTGCTCATATGCAAAATCCGCACTGCCCGGCGATTCATATGAATACTCGAATGTTTTGGACACCCCAAGCATGGTGGTTTGGGGGCGGCAGTGATCTTAATCCATGCATTGAATATAAGGAAGACACGGCGCATTTTCATGCGGTTCAAGAATCACATCTCAATGTGCATAACAAAAGACATTACCCGAAATTCAAAAAATGGGCAGATGAATATTTCTTTATACCGCACAGAGGACGTGCCCGTGGTGTTGGTGGTATTTTTGTCGATGATTATTGCACAGGGAATTGGATTGATGACTTTGCTTTGATTCGAGATATTGGGCGAGCATTTCTCCCGGCATTTCTTCCGATCATTGAAAAGAGGCGTTATCAAAAGTGGACTAAAGCAGATAAGGAAGTTCAGCTTCTGCACCGTGGGCTCTATGCTGAATATAATTTAGTGTATGATAGAGGAACCAAATTTGGTCTTGCAACAGGCCATGATGCAGATGCAGTGCTGATGAGCCTACCGCCATTGGCGAAATGGATATGAGGTCGCTTAGAATTAGCGAATCATTTTTTTATTGTTTGGTTTTGAGATTAGAGAGCTTTTTGGCTTTGGGTAATTTATGATGGAGGAGTATCAAGAGATTAAAACTTAAAAAAATTGGGATCGGCGAGCGAGAGCAGTTTTTCTGCCATTTCTTTACCAATCTTAGGTCCATCAGAGATTGAACCTGAAGTATCGTCGGAAAGTAAATCAGAACCATCAGGACGTAGAATTTCTCCCCTTAGGCGTAAATGCGTTCCATTTAATTCAGCAAGTCCTGCAATTGGTGTTGCGCAAGAGCCGTCTAGTTCAGCCAGAAAAGCTCTTTCAGTAGCGATGCTTTGTTCAGTTGCTTTGTCGTGAACCGCCTCTAACAGATGTGCGGTGTTTAGGTCGGTTGCGCGACGTTCAATGCCTATAGCTCCCTGTGCTACGGCTGGCAGCATTTCATCAGAATGGATTGGATGGCAATGGTCGTCCTCAAGATCCAAGCGTTTTAAGCCTGCCATAGCAAGAAATGTACAATTTGCAATGCCTTCAGATAATTTTCGAAGTCGGGTTTGCACATTGCCGCGAAATTCAACGATGTTCAGATCAGGGCGTTTATTCAATATTTGCGCTTTCCGCCGAAGACTTGATGTGCCTATGGTTGCACCATCTGGTAATTCACTTATGGAATTAAAGTCTAGTGACACAAAAGCATCACGAACATCTTCTCGTGGTAAGTAGGTATTGAGAATTAAACCCGGGGGTTGTTCAACCGGCATATCCTTCATGGAGTGTACAGCAATGTCGATTTTATTGGCTAAAAGATCCTCTTCGATTTCACGCGTAAATAAGCCTTTGCCTCCGATTTCGCGAAGTGGACGATCCTGAATTACGTCTCCCATGACTTTAACGATAACAATCTCAATTGCTTCTATTGGTAGTTGAAAGGTATTAATTATTCGCGTAGCTGCTTCGTTTGCTTGCGCGAGTGCCAGTGGTGATCCGCGTGTTCCAATTTTTAATGGCGCGAGGGGAGATGGTAGTTTAAGAGTCATAATTTGAGAATAATTCTGTTCATTCATTAGTGCAACAATTAGTTGGTTGACAAGTTCGAATGAAGGATTGACCAAAAAGGTGTGAAGACAAAGATATGGCAGAAGATAAATTATTATTAAGAGCACTTAAACGCGAGAAATTGCCAGTGCCACCCATTTGGATTATGCGGCAAGCTGGGCGTTATTTGCCGGAATATCGTGCAATACGCGAAAAAGCAGGTGATTTTATATCGTTGTGTTTAACTAGTGAACTTGCGGCTGAAGTAACCCTTCAACCAATTCAAAGATATGGTTTTGATGCGGCAATTCTATTTGCTGACATTTTATTGGTACCCTATGCTTTAGGGTCTAATTTATGTTTTGTGACAGGTGAAGGGCCAAAACTTTCTACAATCACGACTGATTCAGATTTTAACAAGTTAGGTAAATCTGATGATATACATGACATGCTTGATCCGGTATATAATACATTACGTATTTTGCGCAGCGAGCTGCCTGAGAAAATAACACTTATTGGCTTTGCCGGCGCGCCATGGACCGTTGCGACCTATATGATTGCGGGTAAGGGAACACCAGATCAAAAACCAGCTCATTCATTAATGGTTCACAATAAGCCACTCTTTGATAAGCTGATGAAACGTTTAACTAAGGCGACGATTTCTTATTTGAAGATGCAGGTATCGGCTGGTGCCGAATGTATAAAAATATTTGATAGCTGGGCCGGTTCCTTGAGGGGGAATGAATTTGAAAAATATGCAATAGAGCCATGTCGAAGAATTGTTACTGAACTCAAGCAGGCTTATCCTCATATTCCAGTTATTGGTTTTCCGCGCAATGCCGGGCTAAATTATGTTAATTTTGCAAGTAAAGCCGGTGTAGATTGTATAGCCGTAGATAATGCAGTTGATTCAGACTGGGCGGCACGGAATCTTCAAGTTTATGGATGTGTACAGGGAAATCTCGCGCCAGATCATTTGGTCACAGGGGGTCAGGCATTAATTGATGAAACGCGCAGAATAAAAAAGGCTTTTTCACATGGCTCGCATATCTTTAATCTAGGACATGGAATTACACCAGATGCGGATCCCAAAAATGTGCAGGTGATGATTGATACTATTAGAGAAAATGTCTGACATTTCGACCCTTTGCAGATCAAGGGCGGTGACAAAGCGCTGGTGCTTTTCGTTCAAGTGGCCGAGTTCATGGCTGAGCATAGGGCCTTATTCCCCTTAACATCGGTTCCAGAGATGTGATATACATAAAGATAAGGGGGATTATATATTTGATTAACCTTCATACTATATGTATTGGCTCTAACTGATGGTTAACCGTATATATGGTATTTTGGTTAATCAAATATATAATCCCCTGTAATAGGTATTTCGCACTTGATGAACCCAAGATTACTTTGGATAATGTTCGTGGTATTTCGCGCAATGACTAGTCACTACAAAACATGAGCAAACCAGAAATTTCTGTATTCTACGTTTCTATATTTGAACGAAGAGAATTGAGGGAAACCATTGAGAAAATTTACACAACGGCTTGTCAGGAAAACTGGGACAGTGAGGGCGCGTCAGCGATCATATCGACTTCTAGAAATACTGCTTTATCATTAGTTGGCTTACTACCGCAAAATATGAACGAACCAGAAATTTCTTCTACACCCCATGGTGAAATTGATTTTGATTGGATAAATGATGGACGGGAAATGTTAACCCTCAGTATTTGTCCAGATGGATCTCTTGCATGGTCTGCTCAATATGAGCACTTCACTTGTCAAGGCGATTCACCATGGAAACAAGAATTATCGTGTCCATTAGAATGCTGTCTTCAGCATTTCTGCCAAGACTAATTCTCAAATAAACATGGTTACCAAGATATTATTTGCTCGATTTGCAGATGAAAAGGGCAAAGTTACGACAGATTGTACAAAACCAAACTTTTTGAACCGAACCGAAATAATGAACTTTCAATTTTTAATGTCTCAACACTTTCAAACAAAGCAAAATGCGAATGTAGTTTCAACAATGTTGCTGATTCCAAAGGAAAAAAATTATACGGTTTGGGTAAATTAAGTTATTCAGATTTTAGCAAATTTGATCTCGAAGTTATTCAAGATAATGTTCCGCTAGGACATGCAAACGTAATCGGATAGCCAGAACCAGAATTAGTGAAGAAAGAAAAAATAAAGCACAGTCTCTTGCTAAAGCTACAAGCCCTACTCGGTTAAATCCTACCGTTGAAAAATGTACAGATTGCGGATCTCAAGATTGGCTTAAACCAAACAAAAGCTTATCATAAAGTCATAAGAATTCTTGAAGAGTAAAATTTTAACTTATGAGCCATATGCAAAATACTGTATATCAGCACGTTTTCCTTAATTTTTAGGCTTTTCGTTATGTGTATAGAAAAGAAGTGGAATTATTTATTTAAGTAGGCAAACTACCACATGTAGAAAGTAATCAGTAAATTTTTGGTTATTTACAACACTTAGAGTATTTATTATAATTAGTGTCTGTTAAAAAACCCCCCTTTTTTGACGCCCGCCCGAGACGAATGTGAATTTTTTTCATCGCAATATCAAATTTATTGGGGAATTTTATCGCATAATTGCCGATTACCCGATGTCCGGTGGCCTCACCAAGCGGACATTTCTACTAAAATGACGCAGCAGACGGACTCCGCCTGTCCGGTCAGAAGCCTCTTTTTTTGAATTGATGATTAAGCAGCGC
>JAPORV010000307.1 GCA_026710055.1 Aestuariivita sp. | reverse complement strand
CGTCGGGACCAGCCGCACGGACGGCGAAGGGTCGGGTCGGCATGCACCCGGTCAAGCAGGTCCCTCGTGGTCGGCATGTTCCAAACCGCCTTCGCGATGAACGGTCTCGCGAGGGCGGCGCGGTCCTCGCGCGGCCTGCCGGCGCACCTCTTTTCGACCGGAACGAAACGCTCCGGCGCGGCGAACCGGGCACGGTCACAAGCTTGCGGTGGTGGTCGGAAAGGGGACCGGGAATTTCCGTCAGGGCGGGCGGCAATTCCTCTTGAAACCGTCACCAGATGTCGGATATGGTGTTGGCAACGGGCATGACGGGGTCTCCCTTCGCGTATTTTGTTGTTCTCAAACTCCATCCTGCCACGGAGAGATCCCCAGGCCCGGGAAAAACGTGAAGAAAAATGCCCGATATGGGCAATAGATTCACTCGACATCATGATTTTGTAAGATGCTCTAATGACATAAATTTTACCGCAAAATTCAACCTAACTCAAAGTTAATGCCATTGACCCATCAGGGCGAAGAGCAGAAAATCCTGCCGGGAGCAGCGGTCAGACAAAGTGGGTTATGCCTGCATATTGTCCTGAACCGGATGTATTACGATTCTTCCGCGGTCAGCGACGGTCAGAATATGTTGCCTTTCAGCGGCCCAAGGATGCCCAGCCCAGCCCTGCCAAGTGAAGCCGAATATATGCAATGGAAAATGCTGAGTCTCTGGTTGGGCAAGGGCATAGCATAATGCAAGGAATCCAGTACTGGGAACGGGTGATCCGCATTTGGGTGGCAGTCCAAGTGCTTCCATAGCAGTGGAATACAGCATCTCATCAAAAGTGAGAAGTTCCTTTTCATTACGCAGAGCAATCTTGGTCAACAGTTTCGTGCAATCGATTTTATGGCGTTCTCGAATCCGCTTGAATGCACTCAATATGTGTGGAGGTGTCATGAACAGCTGCTTAATTATGCTGTAATGATAGGGCAGAATGATTGTTTTTGCCGCCAAAAAGGAAGGATTTATGCATAACTCACCACTGCGAGCATAACGCTTAATGTCCTTGCTGTAGTTTACCAATATCAGTTCATCGGTGGGTGTGGGCAACGCAGATGGGTAAGATCCATAAATTGTTGACACACTTTTGCCCCCCCCCATGGCATTACCCCCTCGTATGGTGAGGGATTTAAGTTGGGTGTTCGGTTAAAGCGCGTCACGCGCAATGAAGAGGCAATGGCTGCTCTGTCGCAAGATGAGAGTGGGGCATTACCAACGATGGCCCAATCTATTGGATTCATCGATGAAAACGGTCAGACGTGTTATCAGGGAAGGGTTCTCGCGACTTTCTGAACCAACGGAACAGCGAGGATTTTGATCCTGTCGACTTTGGAGTTTTCACCTCCAACATCTCTTTCAGTTGTAGTGGATATGCAATGTCCCTAGAGGAATTGCGTCGGGCCGCCCAAGAGGGGTGCTTGTCCAGTGGCCTTGGATTTTTGGTCAACGCAGTAATCATAAGTTCCTCTCCGACATCCCTTATAAAGCAATCAACTGCGTGCATCACAAGAGGCCAGTCTGGATGATAATCGTGTCCGGCAATGATGCCTCCGACTTTAACTTTTGGGAACCATTGATAAATTGTCTTTCCAGCCTCTTCGCCAGTATGTGCATAACCGTCGATGTAGACGAAATCAAAATAGCTGTTTGGAAACAAGTTCAACGCCTCCTCGAATTGCATCCGAAGCAATCGATAATTGGCTTGCAGGCCGACATGTTTTAGCGCAGAAACATACTCTTGTGTATTGTGATGATCGCTGTAGGCATCCACCCCCCAAAGATCGGCGAACAAACCGGTTTTCCATAGGTGTGCGGCAAAGTCGCCGCAAGCCACACCGAGTTCGATACCGCGGAGTCCGTTGCGATTGAGCAATTGAGGTAGTTCCGCACGCTCTATTGTCAATCGGGTCGACTTCATGGCATTGATCTCAAACAGAACCTTGAAAAGTACGTGTAAGAATCATAAGTCATTAAACTGATTATATTGCTGTTTTTCATCGCTTTGTACTCCGCGCAATGTACCGCATCATGAACCGGCATGCCGCAAGCCGCGCCCATGCAATGGAACTCGCAAGGCCACTCGAAATCCTTCGCAAGACAACGGCCGCTAAACATCCACAGAAACGTCCACTCGACAACCCGATGGCAATATAGAACTGTGAAGCCTTTGACATCCTTCAGCTTTTGGATAATCTCAAGGAATTTGTCGACGCCGGAAGCCTTCAACGCATCCGAAGGCCTTCGCCACGCATGGCCGCAATCTACCCGCGGCCTTTCAACGTCCGGCACCTTCGCCAGCATGCTGAGAATGACCACCAGAGCATCGTCCCGGTCTTGAATGGTGTTGAACACCGCCAGCATGTCAAGCTTGCGCGGGCTGCCCATTTTACTAGGCAGCAGAATGAGCGGCTGAATTACGGACCACTCTTGATTGGATAAATCCGTTTCATATCTGTTCACCGGTAATAAGCCCTTTCGTTCGGTTCAAACGCTTGAATAATGAGTCTCTCCCGCAATGGAGCCCCGAAGTCAAGAGCGGAATCTGACGAACCGGTACCGATGAAACGTGGACCTGGCAACGGCCTGAAGGCGGCAGGAGGCGAGGCGTCGGGCTGGGAAAGGCGCTTCCGCCTGGTCTGGAGACGGAGGATGTTCGGGTTTTGCTCAAGCTCTTTCTTCCAGGTTGTCGGGAAGGACCGGCGTCACGTCCACTGACGGGCGTCCCGCTTTCGTTCGCGGTTGGCCCGGTGGTGTCCTGAAACAGGCCGCCCACATTATGCCTGGTTCAATTCGGTCCCCGAGTGTCCACTTTGCAGGTGCGTCCGACCGCGGCAGCGCGGTTCGGCGGCAGGAGGCCCGTCGACATCTTCGGGGACCACGATTGCAACGACGACCACATATCTCATTTTCACTTCCTCCTGATGTTTTAACCACACTTAATGGCCGTTGATTTAATGTAGTTCCGGACAAGCTAATTTTGATGGAATTCAATAGGCTTGTCGATAAGCGCAACCTGTCAACTAATTTTTTTGTATTGCCGCAACTTTTGCTTTTCCATTTTCAATTTCCAGTAGCTAGGCTTGAAAAAAATGCCGCGCAGAATACGCGAGAGTCCACGTCTCTTTTCCCTTCTGTTCCTTTCATTGGTCCGGTTCACAATTTTAGAACGATCATGATGAATATACGAATGCGCTCCTTTTTCAAGGGGAGGATGATGAACAAGCCGCGGATGTGCGGCAAAGGTCTTTATTCCTGTTAGGTCGACCGGCCAATCTGCGGTCCTAGACAATGGTAGGCTGTTTTTTATGAAATAATCAGCTGCCCGTTTCGTCACCAAATAGCTTGTAGCGCATGCCGGTGTGTTTTTAATGAGATACGACATTGATCCGCCGTTTAGGCATTTCGGGCATTTCATACTTACCCTTGCTCCCGTATGGCACAGCAAAAGCATGTCAGTATCATGATCAACCCCCTGTTTTGCAAGTTCGGCAAAGCGCCTTGTTATAATCGCATCGTCTTCCAGTACAATGGCCGCGCCATACCCCCCCCCTCTTATTTTTCGATATGCCATATGGTGGGAAAGAGCGCATCCCACTTCCGCTGGAAGAAGGCGTCTTCCATAATCTTTCATCATGGATTCAGGGCATAAAAGCGGTTCAAAGACTTGCGGCACGCCATCGCGGCAATCAACCGCGTTTAGCATCTCGCAACTTAAGCCATATTCTTCGAGCTGCGCCATCAGGGGAGTGCGCCTCTCGACCGCATCGGGCAATGAAACAACGAATATTGGAATTTGCTCGCCCATCCCCTTTCCCTCCATGAGTCACTTTTTGCTTTTTCGCCAAACCATGCCGGCCAAACCTGAAAGCGCGGAGCGAACGGATGACGACCCATTCGCCCGGGTCAATGGCATTAGCGTCGGATTTTGACTGTCTCGGGTTCTGTTTGGAGGACCGTATTTGCCCGCCTCAATGCCCTCTACAAGGCTGACCAGCATGGGGTAGAGATTGTACCTGTGCAGGATCAGGTCGCGAGCCTCCAAAAGCGCCGGTCTGAATTTTCTGTCCAGGTCTCCATTTACCGCGCCGCAAATGACGCTCGCCGAGTCCCCGAAATCGCGGATGTCTATCCTGCGATACGAGTTTTCGGGGAAATATCTGTCCAGATTGGGGCAGCCATAGTAAATGGGATATGCTCCGGCGAGAATGCAGTCGGCAAGCTTTTCGGAGAAGTAGTGCTCGCGGGAGCAGTTTTCCAGCACAACATGAAAGCGATAGTCCCCGAGCGCTTCAAGCTTGTCGGCCATTGTCGCAATGCCGCGGCCAAAAAAATCAATCTTGCAGCCAAAATGATCTTTCAGCCGGCGGGCAAACTTCAGCCTCTCCCGATGCTGTGGCGAAGAAGTGTTTCCGGAACAGATGACGGACATGAGTTTTGCCTTTGGCTGATTGAACAAACCCGCAATCTGCTCAAAGTTTAAAACCCCGCCACAATCATTTCCACCCGGCGTGCCAATGTGCCAGTTCAGGCCCGGCTGGTGATAAATTGCGCCCGGAACCTCCCCCATTCGCTCGCCCTGCCGGACAGTCTAGGCAAACTGGGCCAGATACTCGTCGCTGTAATGGCGGTGTATGGGGGGCTCGGTTGACAAATGGATCACGTTCCGAGGATTGCAGGATATTGCAATGGGCGCACTGATTTCATCAAACACGACAAGATAGTCGTAGTCCTCATTGCCGGCATTAAACACAAACCGGACCCCCCCCCATTCGGGAATGCCTTCGGGGAACTGCCTGAGCCATGGAACAGGGTGAATTGATGCCAGATTAATCGTTTTCATGTGGTTGCCGCCGATTCTGTTGAATTAACTCTTACGGTGTTATACTTGAACAATTTATTCCCAAGCCCGGAATTCAAGGCTTGCAGTTTATACATGGCTCGCTCTTCCTCCGGTCTGTTTCACCTGCCTTATCTATCCTTCAATGGCCTTCTCAAGAAACTCGCAAGTGCACATAAATTAGCCGCGGCCTCCGCGGCAAACGCCGGGATATAGTCCGATGGCAAATCGAATGCTGCTGGGGCTGTATTATACTACCCTTGGCGATAATGCTGCCTCGCTTCTCTTGCGTTTTAACAACCGCAGTGGCGTGATTTTTCATTTCATACCACAACTTTACACTCGGTGTTAACGCGACCTTCCATCGCTCCCACAACTGCAGGCGCACCTTATGGTGAAATTCCGAGCAGTCACTAGAGTTCATTTCTTTATCCATCATGCTACACCCTGCCGTTGCGCTTGCCCCAATATTCCCTCAATCCCGGCTTGCCACAGACATCAGCTAAACCTCTCAGCTAATTTTTGTATATAGCCGCCTTTTTTGCTTTTCCATTTTCCATTTCCAATAATTCAGCTTGAAAAAAGTGCCATCAAGAATACGCTGGAGTCCCTGTCTTTTTCTACCATTAAACCGGTACAAAAATTTAGACCGATCATGCTCGATATACGAATGCGCTCCTTCTTCATATTTTGGATGACTGACAAGCTGAGGATGCGCGGCAAAGGTCTTTATTTCGGTTAGGTCAACCGGCCAGTCTGCGATCATTGACAATGGCAGGCTGTTTTTTATGAAATAATCCACTGCCCGCTTAGTTACCAAATAGCCAACAGCCAAAACTGTACTTTTGCATTTTAAGATATACGCCATAGATGCAACGTTTAGGCTTTTCGGGCATTTCATGCTTACATGCGCGTGCGCGTGGCACAGCAAAAGCATGTCAATCTCAGGGTCAATGGGCTGATGTCTAGCAAATTCGGCAAAGCCCTTTGCTATAATCGCATCGTCTTCAAGTACAATGGCCGCTTCATACCCCTCCAATCTTATTTTTCGATAGACCATATGGTGAGAAAGAGCGCATCCCACCTCCGCCGGGAATAGGTGTCTTCCATAATATTTTACCATGGATTTAGGGCATAAAAGTGGTTCAAACACTTGCGGGACGCCATCGCGGCAATCAACGCCTAATATCTTATAACTTAATTCATATTCTTCGAGTTTTGCCATTAGGGAAGCGCGTCTCTGAACCGCATCAGGCAATGAAACAACGAATATTGGAATTTGCTCGTGCATTTCTCTATTATCAATGAATCTATTTTTGAGAAGCGGCCATTTTCTTTTTATTACGCAAGTGGCGTTTGCGAATAAATTTCATCTTCAACACTGATATCTTACCTTTAATCCCATCCGTTTCCTTAAACAAGCCGCGAGTTGTGCCCCATAATTGCCTTGCATATATCAGATCGCTTCCCTTGTAGATTTCACCTCTATAATGCTCTGGTATCAAATAGTGAGATGGCCATATAACGATCTCAGGATCAAGTTCCCTTATCATGCGAGCGACAAAGAGATTGCCCGTTGAAATCCAGGGTGCAGACAATTTTAGCGGATCAATTTTACTTAGGCGTTGTATAAGTTCACCCAAAAAAGGGTTGCCGGGTTCGCATGCCAAAATCGGGACAACCGAAGCACCCTCCAAAAATTCGTTGGTATAGCATGTATAGGCGCATGTTTTGGATAACAAGCCGTCAATCGGATGCAGGCATATTGAATCCGCACAGGCCATATAGCCCCCACGTCTGTAAAGCAATTCATAGCGCATACAATCTGCGACGCCCTCAAAATGCATCAGCGTCCAATATTCCCTTATTTGCGGAAGCAATTTCCAGTCAGTTACCCCCCCCACAGGAAATCGTTATCATATAGCGTATATTCCCAGTCGGGATGCTTCTCCGGCCACGTTTTCATAATATCAATTGGCGGCTTGTATGGACCAATCCAAATATGATGCAACTTCTTCGGAATACCCATGTTTTGCATAATGCGTTAAACCCTGCCATGTTCAAGCCTAGTCAGTGATGCGATGACCATATCTGGCTCGATATTTGATTTGTTTGAATTGATTACCTCCACTAGTCGTGATCTTTTTAACATCCTGAACGACTTCTTGACTTTTTCAAAGCCATAGAAATGCTGATAGCCAAGGCCTGTCAAATATTTATACGGGGCATTTTCGGGATCATTTGCTTCAAAAGCGATAATCGGCTTGCTGGCACAGATGATCTTTTCGGCCCCTTTCAATGCCCGTTTTTCATGGCCTTCAACGTCAATTTTCATGAAACCGACTTTCGCATGATGTTTTGATGGGAGATATTCATCCAGTTTGACCAACTTGAAATTTGCAGTCTGCTTCCCGATGCCATCGTGAAACAACGAAGAATCGGCCTCCAAACTTGCCTGACCAACACTAATAGATGAAAAATTGACTGCTTGGGAAAAATTGCTGTCTGAACAGCCTACATTATGGCAGATTATTTTTCCCGGCGTCAGCATGGCATTTGCTTGCAACAGGTGGTAAGTCCTTTTGTTCGGTTCAAACGCATGGACGCTGTTAAAATAGTTTGCAAACCGGTTGGAATGGTTGCCGATATTGGCCCCAATATCCAATGCTATGGAATTTCTGCTTATTAATGGAAAGATATGTTTTTCTAGGAAATTTATCAAAACGCTTTCGTACCAGCCATGTATTATTATTTCACGCCCAATATATTCATGTGCGAATACGGCAAATGGTGGCGAATCCAGCGCACGTATTCGGGTAATTTCATATAAGTGTCTATGTAGGTGTTTTAATTCATATCTCTTGCCCACTCGACCGGGCAAAAATTGGAGAATCTTATATTTAAGCAGTTTCGTCTTCATTAACTACACCCGCGCGTTTCAGCCGGACTTGACGACCATTGATCTCAAACATGTTTGGACGCTTCCATGCGCGAAGAAGAATTTGGCCCGCCTCAACGTCAAGCATCTTCGCTCGCAATGTCCTCTGATACGCTCC
>JAPORV010000463.1 GCA_026710055.1 Aestuariivita sp. | reverse complement strand
GCAAAGGAGGTGCCCACACTCTTGAGCAACCCTGGCATTGATAGATGCTTTCGGAAAGACTGTTTCATGAACCTGCTCGCTTTTTATGATTGTTGCGAGCATTCTCACATATTCAACTCAAAAGTCACCGAAGAATTTTTCTATCGATTTTTGTAAGCAATTGAAATGATTGAATAAAAAAATTAGCGGGAATTACTGAAAAGTCGTTATAAACTATTGAGCTTTAATACCAATAGCGCTAAACGAATGCTTAAAAAAGATTCAAATCGCAAATGAAAGGCTCTATTCGTGAGATTCTAGTCGTTAAAGGAACTCGTTGTTTTAGGTGTCCCCCACAGCAATTCTTGCTAGAATATTTTTTCTTTTATTTTTCATATAGTTACGCAATTTATAAAGTTATTTTTCGTAAAATTTCTGCACCAGAACTGAGACTTTAATATTATTTTTGGAACATTTTTTCCTAGTTTTCTCATAGACTTAGAGTTCGAGTGACACTCGTTACTATTCACCCGAGTTAGCGGGAATTGCTGCCCCCACCACCACCATGGTTGACCGCAGGCCGGAAATTGTGTACCTTCAAAATATGAATATCCCACCCGATAATCATGAACTGGATAAACGGCTGGCCGTCATGGAGGAATGCATAGAGACAATGAAAGCTGAAGACGAAACTGCGTTTGAACGGCTGCGCTCTGATATAGCACGCCGTGATGTTGAAACAGCAAACCGTGACAGAGAAGCAGCCCGGCGCGAAACTGTCAATACCCGGTGGATCATGACCAGCATCCTGGCCGCGGCGGGGTTAATCGTTATCCTTCTTCGCTGATAACCGCTTCGTTCGTCCAGGACGCAGGATTCCCGCGTCCGTGTTCAACAAGAGTTATATGTGTGTTAACCTGAGCATGTATTGGCAGACATTGACCAGCTTCCACCGCTGCCATATTTACACTGGAAGCACTGACGAACAAGGGCAAGTGTCGTTTCGGCTCCGCATCCTAGGCTTTGCGGAGCTGGCGTCCACGCCGTAGGCGCAGGCGGGTTCGGATCGGAGGGGGTGATGAACGAGCCCGCGGCTAACGGGGCTTTATGGTACCAAGAAACGCTGTTAGCTACATACACTGCTATGCAATAGGATGTATCCGGCTTTGCCCTGAGTGTTTGTTGCCATGACGTTAGAGGAATAATCCCGTTTATACCCTGTATCACTGCCTGAGAATACCTCGGTACGCCACTGTCCGATGTACTTAGCGCAAAGCATGTACTCCGGTCCAGTACGCCATATCTCATAATATAGGGTGACTCTATCGTACAGTCGATGCTGGGATATATCTTTTTCTGTGCATTGCAATTCATTTTCGCAGTCGAAATAGAGGTGCTTAGATCCGCCGTGTAGCTGACTTCCCACTCACGATTGCTGTTTATCGTCGCGGTTGTGTTAAAATTGAGCCCCTGCCCCACTGCATTGATAGTCCCGGTTTGCTGCGCCTGTACCGGTGCGACAATCAGTGTTGCCAACAGCGCGGCGGCCGCGAACGTTGCCAGCCACCTAAGAGCCGATCCCCGAAATCCAAGGGGGGGGGGGGTAAGTGCGTTCATACTCATTGTCTGATCCTTTCATGATTGGCCGTATTTTTCGTTTCTTCTATTTGAACGAAGGAAGAAAGTCAATCACTCAAACGCCATTGGGAATTTAATCTTAAAAAATTTCATAATTTCTAGCTTACCAAGCGTCCGAATTTATCAGAATCAAAAGAGGATACGATGAAAACCGGGCGATTCAAAGAGCGCCCGGTGCGTCAGAGGCTTACGGGGCTAACATGGTTCGTTGTCCGGATTCCCACCGTCATCGTCCACGTATTCGAAAAATATGGACCCTCCCGCATGGAAAGGACACGATTTTGTACCGGTCGGGCGTCAGGGATCGCAGATTGACGATCAGCTTGTTGCAATTGTAGGTGATGTCGTCGTTGGGGACAAGAACAGTGAATATATTTGAAATACGTGCCTTGCTGGGAATGATGACGGCTACATTCGCACCGTATCCGGTCTCGCCGGTGGCAGTCGTACACTCGATCCCAATCCGCAGCGGCGGGTCGCCTGGCTCAATCAAATAACCGTCATTGATTTTGACATGGAACAGCGAGAGAAAACCGCCGGTGCAGTGCGACGCATCCGCCAATGGTGCCCTAGTCTCACAATAGGTTCTATTTGCGTGATCATCGTCAAAGAATTCGATTTCGATTTCCGGCAAGTCACGTTCGGACGGCCCGTTGAACCATGCATTGAAGTCGAAACCCGTGTTTGCGGCGACGGGGCTGGCCGCCAGTCCCAATGCCACCACCCACTTTTGCAAGTGGCTCTACTATTTTATATAGTAATATATTTATTGCTTAAACTGTACGTTCTAACATCATTTTTTTTATTTCTGCGATTGCCTTTGCTGGATTGAGTCCCTTCGGGCAGGTTTTCGTACAGTTCATAATTGTATGACATCGATAAAGTTTGAATGGATCTTCAAGATCATCCAAACGTTCGCCAGTTGCTTCATCACGTGAATCAATAATCCATCTATAGGCGTGGAGCAACGCTGCTGGTCCCAAATATCGATCACCATTCCACCAGTAAGAAGGGCAGGACGTAGAACAGGATGCACACATCACGCATTCATACAGTCCATCAAGTTTCTTACGATCCTCAATGGACTGCTGCCATTCTTTCGCCGGCAGATTTGTTTTTGTTTCAAGCCAAGGCATAATTGAGGCGTGCTGCGCATAAAAGTGAGTTAAATCAGGAATTAAGTCTTTAACGACCGGCATATGCGGTAGGGGGTAAATTTTAACATCACCTTTGATTTCATCGGTACCATATATGCAGGCCAGTGTATTGATGCCATCAATATTCATGGCACAAGAACCGCAAATTCCCTCGCGGCAAGAACGTCTAAAAGTTAGTGTTGGATCAATTTCATTTTTAATCTTGATGAGCACATCAAGAACCATTGGCCCGCACGTATCCATATCAACAAAATAATTAT
Source organism: Aestuariivita sp. (assembly GCA_026710055.1). GTDB lineage: Bacteria > Pseudomonadota > Alphaproteobacteria > Rhodobacterales > Rhodobacteraceae > JAPORY01. The sequence continues at coordinate 4,903 of JAPORV010000463.1, read as the reverse complement.
CGATAGTTGGATTTTTAGTATTATCAGGATTCCATCGATAAATCTGAAATTTCCGCAGGTGAGTGGAACCGTTTGGCTTTGGCCATGTCTTTCCTTTTTTAATACGAGAATTTTTTGGTAACGCAAGTTGTACCATAGGGAACTCCTAATTTATCAATGGCTATATCGTACCATACATAAAATGTAGCTTAATATGTGGTCATGACGAGTTGCTATAACGAATTTTAAATTATTGACCTAGATGAACATGAAAATTCACAAGAAATTGGCAAGGTTTGAGGGAGTCAATTAAATTTAGGGGATTATATCCTTTAGTGCCTATCAGATAATATCTATGGTTCAGTGTTATGAATTTATGGCACTTATAACAGTCGCGGTACCATAATATGTAATTCCCTAAATTTAAGTGAATCAATATGTTTAATCATTGTTGCTAATATACACGTGCTTTTGGAGCAATTTTTTTCAGATCAATACCGCCCTCATTATGACTGGTTAATGAACTGGTAATGACTCCACGATAGCTTAAAGAAGCTTCTGAACCGGTAAACCAGATGAGACTGTGCTGCCGCCAATTCTTATCATCGCGATCAGGGTAGTCTTCATGCGCGTGCGCGCCACGACTTTCTTTTCGTGCAGCAGCTGCTGTAATTGTTGCAATGGCATTTGGCATAAGATTTGTGAGTTCCAGTGTTTCCATTAAATCGGAGTTCCAGACCAAGGATTTATCTGTAACGCATAAATCATTCAATTTTCCAGCAACGTTCTCCATTTTTTTCTGACCGTCTGATAAAGTTTTTCCAGTGCGAAAAACAGCAGCATCTGCCTGCATAGTTTTTTGCATTTCTAATCGCAAGTGTGCTGTGGGCACTTGTCCTTTTGCATATCGCAAACCATCAAAACGATTAAGCGTTGCATCAATTGACCGCTTATCTGGCGCGGGCACAGATGCGTCTCTATCAATGACATCCGCTGCACGAATTGCCGCCGCCCGGCCAAAAACGACAAGGTCAATCAATGAGTTAGACCCAAGTCTATTCGCACCATGTACACTGGCACAACCCGCCTCGCCAACGGCCATTATCCCAGACGCAATGGCATTACTATTGGACTTTGTTGGTGCCAAGACTTCGCCCCAATAATTTGTTGGAATACCGCCCATGTTGTAATGGACAGTTGGCAAAACAGGAATCGGTTCCCTTGTGACGTCAATTCCTGCAAAAATTCTTGCACTTTCAGAAATCCCAGGCAAACGTTCGGCGAGTGTTTCTGGTGGTAAATGATTGAGATGAAGGTGAATATGATCGCTATCTGCTCCAACACCTCTACCTTCTCTAATTTCCAGTGTCATGCATCGAGACACAACGTCTCGAGACGCGAGATCTTTATAGGTTGGCGCGTAACGTTCCATGAAGCGTTCGCCTTCAGAATTGGTTAGGTACCCACCTTCGCCGCGTGCACCTTCGGTAATGAGACAGCCAGATCCATAAATTCCAGTTGGGTGAAATTGTACAAACTCCATGTCCTGTAGCGGTAATCCGGCTCGTGCAATCATGCCACCTCCGTCACCTGTGCATGTGTGTGCCGAGGTTGCTGAGAAATAGGCACGCCCATATCCGCCAGTTGCAAGGACTATCATCTTTGCGGCAAAGACATGCATTGAGCCGTCATCTAATTTCCAGCATAAAACGCCTTGGCAAATCCCGTCATCTGACATGAGCAAGTCGATAGCAAAGTACTCAATATAAAATTCTGCGTTATTTTTGAGGGATTGACCATAAAGCGTGTGGAGAATTGCGTGTCCTGTCCGATCAGCGGCTGCACATGTGCGCTGTACGGGCGGACCTTCGCCAAACTCGGTTGTGTGGCCACCAAAAGGCCGTTGATAAATTGCACCTTCTTCAGTGCGTGAAAATGGAACACCATAATGTTCAAGTTCATAGACTGCTTTAGGTGCTTCGCGGGCTAAATATTCCATCGCATCTGTATCACCGAGCCAGTCAGATCCTTTGACAGTATCGTACATATGCCATTGCCAGTCATCTGGCCCCATATTGCCTAACGATGCTGCAATACCGCCTTGTGCCGCCACAGTGTGTGAACGCGTTGGAAATACTTTTGAAATACAGGCCGTACTAAAACCTTGCTCGGCCATGCCGAGTGTGGCGCGTAAACCTGCACCACCTGCCCCAACAACGACAACATCATAGTTGTGTACTTCATAGCTATATGCAGACATTTATCTTTCCTCAGTGCCAGTGTACCAACTGCATTGAATTGATGGAAATATCACTTTCATTTTGACGTACATTTTCCCTTCACAAAGCTGGATGGCTGAAAAATCTACTCTCTTCGCAAATTATAAACCATCAATTCAATAATTTCGAGATACTAGCTTATAGTGCTAAACGTGCAATCGCAAAAAGACCGGTTGCCGCAATGGCGTAACTAAGGCAAATCATAATTATTATGGTGATTTTTTGAGCGAGGCCATGAATATAATCTTCAATGAGGACTTGTACGCCATCTTTGAAGTGAACCATGCCTACTACTATGGTTAATGCCGCAACAATAGCTGGAAACGGGCGAGAAAAATAGGACGTAATGTCGGCATATGAGGCACCGATTTTTGATCCGAAAGTAAAGACAAATAAAGGCATTAATAATACCAAAGCGAAACTTTGAATTTTAACACGCCAAAAATGTTCTGTTCCCGATTTTGCGGATCCCATTCCAACAGCGCGTTTTCGATCAGTGATAAACCTCATAAGAGTGACCTTCCTAAAGGATAACCAGTGTAATTACGGTACATAATAGCGACCCAGCAATAACAATCCAGCCGAGTTTTTCTGCGGTAGTGATGTCCATGAGTAAGGCATTATCCCAGATTAGGTGCCGAACCCCAGCGAGTAAGTGGTACCATAATGCCCATACTGAGAGGATCAAAACGAGCGTTCCGAACCAACTTGAAAGAACACTATTTGCAATGTCAAAATAGGCTTCAGATATTGACGCCGCTAAAAACCACCAGACAATGAGAAGTGAAGCAACAATTAATGCGTTACCAGTTATCCGAGTTAAAATTGAAGTGACTGAAGTCAATTGCGGTCGGTAAATTGTTAAATGCGGGGAAAGCGGACGGTTCCCGCGATTTACATCGGCCATTATTTCGGGTCCTTTCGACTTTACGATACATTTTTATTGTATTCTGCTGAGTTTAAATTGTGAAGAGATAAAGTTCAGTTTCAGAAATTGGTCAATGAAAAATCTTATTTGAGAAGGTTAATTTGTGTTATTAATTGTCGCTCTGGTTTTTAATTTAATATTTTTCGCGACATTTTTTTGATACTGAAAATTTAGGATGAGTGAACATTGATTGACATCAATTTATCCATGAGTGATTGTGGTGATTGTAAGAATTCTTAAGAAAATGTCCTCAGTGTACAGCATTATTATGCTGGAAATGGCCAAACACCGATCAAATAATGAATATACCCAATAATACCGAGTAAAACCAAAGAGCCAACCAGAAATAATCCATCCATTATGTAAGTACCTTGTCCTTCTAGTGGGTGCCATTCTCTATCTAGTCGATTAATGACAATAACTTCAATTACAGCCCAAGCAAGTAAAAATCCGAATAACAAAAGTGAAGCGAGATCGCCATTGACGATCAAGTGGGCAAAAGCCCAAGTCTTGAATCCAATTAACTGTGGGTGGCGCATGCCAAATACAAGGCGCCCCTTCTTTGCAGCAGGTGTGAATAAAAAAATGGCAATGACCATCAGCAAGTTATTAATATGCACCATGAATTCTGGTGGTTGCCAGACATAGAGAAATTCGGTTTGGCGATAACCAATTATCATCAAAATAAGCGAAACTACCAATAGGGTGCCGACAATTGGTGCGCCGAAATTGCCCAAATATTTGCGGATATTCGGTAAAATTCTTTTAAAAAGATGTGCAAACCACCATAGTGCTATTCCGGTGCCCATGATGAACCAACTCATCTTTCAAACTCCTCAAATTGAATTTATATGTTTTCGATTATTGTGAGGTCTATACTTAATTTAGAATAAACTAGAGTAAGTCAATTTTGCAATCAATAGATTCCTGAACAGATGGAGTCAGTTCTGCTAACTCACATAAACAGCCTGTTTCAGCTGTGAAGTGCACTAAGGGACATCATTTCACCTCAACGCAATATTTGATTGCGTAATAAAGGTGACGCTCTGGTGATGAGGCATGGCTGTTGTGTGGTGGCACATCACAAGCCTTACATCTCTTTATGGGAAGGAGTATAGATCAATCCCAGCAAACGCACAAGTGGAGTGACCATAGCCTCTGGGAGCGGGCTCGCTTCCAGAGGCCATGCGTCTTTTTTTATTCGTCCGTCGTCGTGTCAAATAAGCGGCACAAAGTGAGATCACACTTTAACCGATCAATCACACTCCGCTGGTTGGCCTGTTTCAGTGGCCCAAGTTCCATACCCAGTGCCGAGCATCATTTTCCCTTTAACATTGATTCCAAAGATATGATAGTGATGATGATAAGAGCACAGTGATTCCCGCTAACTCGGGTGAATAATAACGAGTGTCATTCGAACTCTAAGTCTTTGAGAAAACTAGAAAAAAATGTTCCAAAAATAACATTAAAATCTCAATTTTGGTGCAGAAATTTTACGAAAAATAATTTTTTGAAATTGCGTAACTATATGAAAATGAAAGGAAAAATATTCCAGCGGGAATTGCTAATAAGAGCATGGATGATGTCCTCCCTAGGGTAGTGGTTCTTTTTTCATTGAGGACGACATGCTGCATGTTCATTCTGCTGTTCAGCAACATGTCCAAAAGCGGGAAAAACCCGCTTAAATACAGAGTTTTGCAAGTATCGCTCTTGACAC
>JAPORV010000431.1 GCA_026710055.1 Aestuariivita sp. | reverse complement strand
GTGGGGCATGATTGTCATCAGAGTGTTCCTTTCTTGTCTCCCATTGAAGACAGTTATTTTAAAGTATGGGAGCACTCTACCACATTCCCAACAAAAGCAAATAGCAGCGGCGAAAAAGGCCGGATAGGGAAAAATGTAGATCGATTGGATGATGTTTCGCAAAATCAGGTGAATTTTGCGTGATGAGCAAAATTCGACAAACAATTATCATGTCATATCAATGGTTTACAAAATTCACCCCACACCCCATCACGCATCATAACATCAAACTGAAGGCGCGATGGGAACTTTTGATGAAACACCGACAGCGCCGACAGGTGGCCATCTTTTAAGGTGATGGACCGGGTACGACGCTCATCGGGAAGTGCGGCAAAGGAGGTGCCCACACTCTTGAGCAACCCTGGCATTGATGGATGCTTTTGGAAAGACTGTTTCATGAACCTGCTCGATGTTTATGATGATTGCGAGCATTCTATCATATTCAACTCAAAAGTCACCGAAGAATTTTTCTATCGAATTTTATAAGCAATTGAAATAATTAATAAAAAAATTAGTGGGAATCGCTGAATGCTGTATAACTTTTTTAAGCGCAGATTGCGTAAGAGCGTCTATCCGCATGACTTGTGTGTGAATTGTCTCTGGGTCGCTATCAAAAGATCGGGCAATGTGCTGAGATGGCATTTTGTTACCCAATTCGTCCGGTAATATAACTTTCGGTACGCGAGTCTTGGGGATTTGTAAAAATTTGAACCGTATCGTTATATTCGACTAAGCTACCAAGATGAAAAAATGCTGTTTTTTGGCTCACGCGCGCAGCTTGTTGCATGGAATGGGTGACAATTATAACTGAGTAATTCTGACGTAACTCGTCAATTAATTCTTCAATTTGAGCAGTTGCAATAGGGTCTAATGCAGAACAGGGTTCATCCATGAGTAATACTTCTGGCTCAGTAGCAACAGCTCGTGCAATGCACAGGCGTTGTTGTTGTCCACCTGAAAGTCCTGTGCCCGATTCGTTAAGGCGATCTTTGAGTTCATCCCAAATAGCACCGCGTCGAAGAGCTTGTTCAACAAGATCATCAAGTTCGCTTTTGTTTCTCACCATACCATGAATTTTAGGACCATAAGCTACGTTATCGTAGATTGACTTTGGAAAAGGATTGGGTTTCTGAAACACCATTCCAACGCGAGCCCTCAGTTGAACAGGATCAATGGACGAGTCATAAATATTCTGACCATCCAAGAGAATTTCACCTTTCATATATGCCGAATCGATGGTATCGTTCATACGATTAATGCAGCGCAAAAACGTCGACTTTCCACAACCAGAAGGCCCAATGAAAGCGGTGACAGTTTTATCGGCGATATCAGCACTGACGTTCTTTATCGCATGATTATCGCCGTAATACACATCAACCTTGCGCGCTGAAATCTTGCAGTTTCCATTAACAACACTTCGAGTTGACGGCGGTATATCGTACATTGTTTGACTTTTTCTCCGTTTACCACCGCCGCTCAAATCGCCGGCGTAAGAGGACGGCGACAATATTCATGCTTAGTAAGAAAATGAGCAAAATAATTATTCCTCCCCAAGCTTTTTCGACAAATACAGCGTCTGACCGGGATGCCCAGTTAAATATCTGGGCAGGAAGTGCAGAGTTCGGTCCTTCAAAACCACCGAGAATACTATCTGGGTATCGTGCAACAAACCCAACCATTCCAATCAATAAAAGTGGTGCAGTTTCGCCAAGCGCTTGTGCGAGTCCAATGATAGTCCCTGTGAGAATACCAGGCATTGCAAGCGGTAACACATGATGAAAAACGGCTTGCATCTTCGACGCACCAACTGCTAAGGCGGCATCACGAATTGATGGAGGAACGGCTCTTAAAGATGCGCGTGTTGAAATGATAATCGTTGGCAGGGTCATTAAAGTCAATACCAAACCGCCGACTAATGGCGCAGATTGGGGCAGGTGCATGAATTGAATAAAGATAGCAAGGCCAAGAATGCCAAAGACAATTGAGGGCACCGCAGCGAGGTTGGAGATATTAACTTCAATAAAGTCAGTAAACCAGTTTTTCGGAGCAAATTCTTGCAAATAAATTGATGCTGCAACGCCAATTGGCAACGACAATAAAAGTACAACGATCATCATCATAAATGAACCCAATACGGCCGCGCCTATTCCGGCGCCGCCGGGATTATCAACACCTGTATCAACACCGGTGATGAATTGCCAGTTAAACACCTGTTGAATAATTCCAACTTCCGCTAACGCATCAACGAGATCAAGGTCTTCCACTTGAATAAAGCGATTTTCTTTAGTAATGCCATCACGGGAAAAAGTCCCTTTGAAATAACGATCAATGCGAGAAGCAGCAGGGAGATCAAAGTGAACCGGTTGGTTTAGCATATTCCGATTTTCACGATAGAATTGGCGTAATGTACCGCCAACTTTGCCAATAATTCGCTCAATGGATCTCGAATTAATTTCCAAATTTAATTCACTGTTAGTTATTATGTGAGTAAGCGTTTGGGTGAAATAATCAGAATAAACGCGTGTCTTTAATAGTGCTGCTTCTGCTGTTTCAAATTGTTCGGTTGTTAATTTAAAATCAATAGCAATAACTGTTTTTTTGAAGGCCGGCAATCCATTGGAGATTATGGAAAAAACCAACAAAATGAGAAAAACAAGACCTGCTGTAATGGCCGCCACACCGTAGAGACGAAAACGTTTTTCGGCGGCATTTCTTGCACGCGTTCTCTGATCGCTAATTGTAAGCGGTTTTTGCTTAAACGAGGGGGGCATATCAGCGGATAAATCAGTCATTCATACTGTTCCCGATATTTGCGAACAACGTAAAGTGCGAGCACATTTAATCCGAGCGTCAAAAAAAATAATGTTGTGCCAAGAGCAAAGGCAACAAGGACTTCAGGCGATGCGAAATCACTATCGCCTGTAAGTTGGCTGACAATTTTTGCCGTTACGGCAGTCATGGCTTCAAAGGGATTAAGTGAAAGTCGAGCCGCTGCACCTGCGCCTAAGACAACAATCATGGTTTCTCCGACAGCTCGTGACGCAGCTAACAAAATGGCACCAACGATGCCTGGTAAGGCGGCCGGTAGGACAATCTGTTGAATGGTTTCGGATTGCGTTGCACCTAAACCGTAAGATCCATCTCGCAGTGTTTGCGGTACGGCATTAATGATATCATCGGAAAGAGAACTAACGAAGGGGATAAGCATAATGCCCATTACAAATCCAGCTGTAATAACGGCGGTGCCTCCATCCATCCATCCGACTGTATTGTTACCAAAAACTTTAACGAGCATAGGGCCGACTGTTAGTAAAGCAAATAGACCGTAAACAATTGTTGGAATACCAGCCAAAATTTCAAGAAGTGGTTTTGTAAAGGCTCTAACTTTTGGTGTTGCATATTCCGACAAATAAATTGCTGCATAAATTCCAATCGGAACAGCAACCAACAATGCAATCACTGATATATAAAGTGTGCCCCAAAGAAGCGGGATTACTCCGAGACTGGAAGAGCCACCTCTACCAGAGAAACTGGGTGCCCATTCAAGACCAAAAAAAAAGTCTATGGCCGAATATAGTTTAAAAAATTCTAAGGTATTGACAGCGAGGGAAAATAAAATGCCGATTGTTGTCATAATGGCAATCGACGCTGCAAAAAATAAAATGGCTAAAATTCCATACTCAACGCTAATTCTTGCCCTAAAGTTTTTGTTTGTTTTAACTAATGCGAGCCCAAGGCCGGTGATCATTGTTGCCAGGACTGTAATGCTCATGAGGATATTTCCGCCAGCGGAGAGTTTTTGATATTCCTGCGCGGATTTAAGAACTGAATTGGACACGTTTGTACCCAAAATGACTCCAAGACTATTTAGTGTCTGTAGTAGAGTATCAATGTCAAGGTCGTTTGATTGAATTTCATCAAGCGTCATTCCACCTTCGGTAATCGCAAGTTCAAGGCCATCGGCAACACGACGAATATCGCTCATGATTAGGCCAAAGGTTACGTCCTTTCCTGTTGCTATTGATTGAACCGACTGCTGAATGTGGCTTTCAATCAAGACAGGTTGGATTAGAAGCCAGAGGCCGAGAATAACGAAGGCTGGAATCGCTGTCCATATGCCGACATTAATACCATAGTAACTTGGCAACGAATGTAACGCACGAACGTTACCATTTACGCTTCGTTGAGCACGTGAACAACCTAGCAGAAATCCGACGGTAGTTATGGCAATAATGATTAAGATGAGCCATAAAACAGGCATAAAGATCGTCTTTCTATTGGACTAAATTTCATCTAGTGACGCATTTTATTAGAATAGTTGTAAAAATTACTCAATAATTTTTCAAAGAAAGACGTAAATAAATTATGCCGTACCCTCACAAATTATCGGATATATTTCTGGTTCTCAAACAAAAAGAAACGAAATCAAAAATTTAAAACCAAATATATCAAAGATATTAATTAAAATGGCAGTCAACAATTGGACTGCCATTCAAATCATTTAAGAACCGCTCCTCATGGGTTCGCCAGATTTTACAATTTCTTGCGTCTTTGCGAGTTCCGGATCGGATACAAGACCATATTGTGCCAACGGTCCGGTAGGGCCTGCGATTTCATCAGATATGAAGAAGTTTGCATATTCTTGTAGACCGGGAATGACCCCAATATGTGCCTTCTTGATATAAAAGAAAAGTGGGCGAGACACCGGATAAGTACCCGTTGAGATTGTTTCTGTTGATGGAATAACACCCGACATTGTCGCAACCTTGAGTTTGTCAGTATTGTTTTCATAAAAGGCGAGACCAAATACACCTATGCCATTTGAGTTGGCATCGATTCGTGCGAGGGTCTCGGTATAGTCGCCGTCAATGTCTACCGATTTTCCATCCGTACGAACTTCCAGGCAGGCATCTTCGGCATCCTCTTCTGACATACCAGACTTCATCATCGCTTTAAATGCGCCAGTTGCTTCGCAGCCAATTGCAATAACTTTTTCCTCAAATACTTCGCGGGTACCGTGTTTTGTTCCGGGAATAAATGCAAGAATATCCGCAGTTGGTAAGTTGCGATTAAAATCACTCCACTGTTGATGTGGATTGTCTACCAGTTGACCATCTACCATAACCATGGGGGCAAGTGCGTTGAAGATGTCAGATGGCGTGAAAGCGGTGAGGCTTGGGCCGTCAATTTGACTCGCAAATACGATACCGTCATACCCAATTCTGACCTCAATTATGTCTGTCACACCGTTTGCGGCGCACGCTTTGATTTCTTTTGAGCGAATTGCACGCGATGCATTTGCGATATCAATTGTATTAACGCCCACACCCTCGCAAAAACGTTTCAGACCGGCAGATGAACCACCTGATTCGACGACTGGCGTTGGAAAGTCAAAGTTTTCGCCAAAAACCTCTGCTACAATAGATGCGTAGGGCAAAACAGTTGATGACCCAGCAACTTGCACATTGTCACGTGCTGTTGCTGTTGTTGCCGCAAGTATAAGGACAGTAATAGCAGCAAATAAATTCGAAATAGACATGAAATCTCCTAATTTGATGAGCGATAACTTAAAATTAACATGCTCACCATTAATGCAGATAAATGACATTTATTTAACAGATTTGTAACAACTTTATGAAAAATTTTAATCTTGCTATCATGCGATATTTCAATTTGTTTAGTAGCATCATGAGGTTGTTTGGACTTGATCTTGTTTGCAGTCGATAGATTTACATCATTTTACAGCAATAAACTTTGAGTTTGTAAATTAGGTATTATTTACAGATTTCACTGAGGTTTATTGCGCGTTATATTCGCAATTTTATGATCGAAGAATTGACTTTAGTAGATTACTTTCAATGATGGCAAGTTTTTTTGTATCGACAGGATTCAACCGCAAAAATTTCGTTTGACCATTGTTGCAATTTATCAGTAAAAACTTTTACTATTATGGTAGTTTTTATGTGTTTCAAAATCATGCTTGGGTTTGTAATTGCACTAAATGTTAATTGAACTATTTCATTGTTCATTATTATATTGTGAATAAACAATTGAATTACAAAATATCTGAACCCGTTCCGCGATCATTATGTACGGATTGTGGCTTATCAAGAAGTAAGAATCCCGAACGTTGTGGTCGCGCATGTCAATTTATTTCCCCTGATTATTCTGCATTAGAACTATCTGTACACGGGCGACAGATACAACCTGAGCGCGGTGATACGCGATTCTTCGGTCCTTATCACAGAATGTATAAGGCATGGGCACACAAGCCATTTCACAATGCGCAGTGGAGTGGATTAACAACACTTATCGCGGAAAATTTATTGGACGACGGTAGTGTGGATGCTGTTTTGACTGTTGTATCTGATGAAAATGATCGGTGGCGGCCTGTACCTGCCTTAATTACCACCGCAGGTGACATGACCCGTGCGAGAGGAATGAAAATGGGGTATGCACCTTTACTGGCTTTACTGGAACCTGCACGCTCGAATGGGATAAAGCGTGTAGCTGTGATTGGCATTCCCTGTCAGGTGTATGCGCTACGGGCAATTGAGTCGGAACTAAGTTTTGATCGGTTATATGTGATTGGTACGCCATGTTCTGATAATACCACAACGGATAATTTTCACAAATTTCTTGCGAAACTTACCGATCGACCCAATTTAGTCAATTACTTTGAATTTAGAGCAGACTATCAAGTGGAGATAAGGTTTGATGATGGTCAGCAAAAATTGATTCCTTTTTTGAAACTACCTTTATCTGATTTACCAAGTGATTTTTTTCCTTTAACCTGTCGCACGTGTGTTGATTACACCAACCGATTAGCTGATATCACAGTAGGGTATATGGCAGGTGATGGTGAACAATGGTTGATTATACGCAATGATCAAGGTGCTGAACTTCTTGAGCGAATAAGGCACCAAATTAACTTAAAGCCTGTTGAATCTCGTGGGCGGCGAAAAAATGCGGTAAAAGGATTTATTGAAAATACTGCTCGTGCTGCTGGTGGATTACCACTTAGAAGAATGCCTGACTGGATAAGACCTCTGATGGCTTGGTTACAACCAAAAATAGGTCCAAGGGGACTAGAATTTGCACGGGCGAGAGTTGAAATGAAAGCGGCTGAAACAATCTTACATTTGCGGCGGGTTCATCCAAAACGGCTGAAATATATGGTTCCAAACTATATTTGGAAGTTAGTTGCTCCGTACGCTATTTTGCCAAATAAAGAAACGGAAATACAAAACAAATAGCGCGATTAGTGTTAAGAAGCCTAAATTATCCACTAAAAATTGCTGAAAATATTGATTTTCTATGAAATGTCCCTGATGGGCTTGCTAATATTTAACGCCCTGTTAAAAACCTCCCTTTTTTCCGGCGACTGCCAAGAGAAAAATATAAATATTTTTCATTATAATAGTGTCTGTTAAAAAACCTTAAATTCACTGGTAAAATTTTGAAAACATGTACTTTTCTGCTTCGTTCGTTCTGGCGAAGATTTCCGATATTTGGTATAATTTCCCAATATCTTACATGATTTCCGTTAAATCAGCCAATCTTTGCTAAATTGAAGAAAAGGCGTCCACATATTTCGGTTAAGTCAACACGTTGAAAAATATACTTTTATGCGTAGTAAACTCTTGAAATTTGAGAAAAATAGAGGTTTTCTAACAGACAGTACAATAGCAAACTTGTTGAGGAATTTGATCATTCAACTGCCGATTGCCCGACGGCCAGTGGCCTCATCAGGCCGACATTTCCGCTAAAATGACGCAGCAGACAGACTCCGCCTGTCCGGTCAGAAGTCTGTTTTTTTTGAATCGATGATTAAGCGGCGCGACGTTGCTGGTGCTTCAGACGCTCTCGCTCTTTCTCACGAATAAGACGTCCCAGTCGCACCAGGTT